>JANOWV010000144.1:0-6600 GCA_031418075.1 Actinomycetes bacterium | reverse complement strand
GGGGCATGCCCCCCGTGTGGAGCACCTACGTCTCCGTCGCCGACATCGACGCGTCCGCAGCCCGCGTCGCCGAGCTGGGTGGCGCCGTGATGCAGGCACCGTTTGACGTGATGACGGCCGGCCGGATGGCGGTCTGTGCCGATCCCACGGGCGCGGTCTTCTGTCTGTGGCAAGCGAAGGACCACATCGGCGCTGAGCTCGTGAACGAGCACGGCACGCTCACGTGGAACGAGATCATGACGCCGGACATCGCGAAGGCCTCCGAGTTCTATGTCGAGCTGTTCGGCTGGGCCGCCGAGGTCACCGACTTGGGCCCGATGCAGTACACCTCCTTCCTCTTGAAGGATCGCCAGACGGCGGGGGGCATGAGCTCGCCGGCCGATGGGATCCCCGCGCACTGGGGTGTGTACTTCTGTGTCGACGACACCGACGCGCTGGTCGAGCAGGCCAAGGGTCTCGGTGCCACCGTCTTCGCCGAGCCGACCGATATTCCGCCGGGGCGCTTCGCCACGCTCACCGACCCGCAGGGCGCGATGTTCAACGTGCTCACCTGGTCCGAGCCGACCGACTGAGTGCTCACACCTTTGCTCGGCGCCGCGCGCGCCACGAGTGACCTGTATTTCCTCACCGCGTTCGGCGGCGGCGTGATCTCCTTCCTGTCGCCGTGCGTCCTGCCGATCGTTCCCGGCTACCTGAGCCTGGTCTCGGGACTCACGCTCGGGGAGATCGAAGAGGGCAGCTCGAAGGCGCTGCGACGCATTGCGATCAACACCGGTCTGTTCGTGCTCGGCTTCACCGTCGTGTTCGTGCTGCTCGGCCTCGCGACGACCGCGGCCGGCAACGCGATCTTCGAGAACCAGTCGACGCTCACCCGAATCACCGGTGGGATCGTGCTGCTCATGGCGATCTACCTCGCCGGGTCGCAGCTGCTCACCACGCCCGGCCTCTACCGTGAGTTCCGGTTCCAGCCGCACCTCGAGCGCCTCGGTCCCGTCGCCGCACCCGTCGCCGGTGTCGCGTTCGGACTCGGGTGGACGCCGTGCATCGGTCCGATCCTGGCAACCGTCCTCAACTTCGCCGCCCAGGGCCAAGATGTCGCGCGCGCCGGCCTGCTACTCGCGTCCTATTCGCTCGGACTTGGTCTGTCGTTCCTCGCGGTGGGGCTCGCGTTCGGGCGGTTCGCGGCACCGCTCGCGTGGGTCAAGCGCCATTCGAAGGGGCTGACGCTCGTGTCCGCGGCGATGCTCGCGTTCTTCGGCGTCATCCTCCTCACCGACCAGCTGCCGTGGCTCACTGGGCGGCTCAGCGACGGGATGGACGCGATCGGCCTGCGCTGGTTGGTCGAGATCGGCTGATCAGCCGCCGTCTGCGCCAGGCTTCGCCTTCTTGGCGGGTGCTTTCTTGACCGGGGCCGCCTTCTCGGCTGTGCCCGTCGACGCGGCGGCGGGCTTCGCCACCGGCACCGCGACCGGTGTCGGCACGGGCTTCGGTGTCGGCACTGGCGGCGCAGATTGCGAGTCAGCCGACCCACCGGTCCGGGAGCCCCGAAAGCCCGCGAGCACGAGCGCACCCAGTCCGATCACCGATGCGCCAAGCCAGACCAGCGCGCCGAGCCCGGGGATGAGCGCGGCGAGACGCAGGATTCCCCATCCGGCGAAGAACGCTCCGAACGCGCTGCGAGGTGCCTTGATCATCGTGCGCCCAAGGCACATCGCAGAGATCACGTAGCCGAGCGACCACAGCAGACCGTGCGCGCCGAGGATCCCGAGCCCGAAGGGGAGGCCGACGATCGTCGTGACGGCGACGATTGCCACGATCGGCAGCCCGATCGCCGTCGCGAGACCGAGACCGATCGACTTCCCTGTGTCGGTGCGCTCCGTTGTGGCCGCGGTCTCGAACGGTCGCCGGAACAGCACGAGGAGCAGGAGTCCGAGGAGTGCTGTCGAGACGGTGACCGCCAGCCAGAGGATTCCGAGGATCGAGAAGCCGATCGCGGTGAAGGCACCGGTGGTGTCGATGTTGTCGACCTTCCCCGACACTCGAGCCCCGCGCTCGACGCGCGGCTCGTTGGTCGACTACACGTCGCCACGGACCACCGCTCCGTCCGTGAGGATGGCGCGGCCGTCGAGGACGACGACGTCCTCGTCCACGCGACCGGAGATGCGCGCGTTCCCGTTGACGACGATCACGCCGCCTCCGACGCGCCCGCTGATCACGGCATCTCCCTTTACGACGAAGACGCTCTTGCTGGTACGCCCTGCGACCGTGGCGTCACCGTCAATCGCGATCACTGCCGTGTCGATGGACTCACCCTCGCGGACGAACTGGTTGCCGACGCCGACGCGGCGATTGCCGTCGATCGGTTCGTTCTGAGCGAACGCCGGCGTCGCGATCGCCGCGACGAGCGCGCCGGCGACGAGCGCGACGCCCGCGCCGCGTCGGATGGACCTGCGACCCACAAGGTGCTTCGTCATGGGGCAGAACCCTACGCGAGGAGGTGGGCTAGGAGTACTGCTGGTACTTCATCCCGTACTGGTTCATCACGGCGCGGTTCTCCCTCATGCGCTGGATCCACGCGTCGTTGATCGCCTTCCACTCCGGTCCCGTCTTGCCCGCCGTCTCCCCACCGATGCGCAAGGCCTCGTCCTCGTCCGCCGCGCCGCCCTTCGCCATCGCGGCGACGCCCTTCACATAGGCGTCGAGGTCGACGCCGTCGATGGGTGCGAAACCAGGGTCGTTCGGCTCGAAGCTGTCGGGGGTGAGCCCGGCCTGGGCCGATGCCGCGAGGGCTTCGGCCGCTTCCTTCTGCGCGGCTGCACCCGCCCCCAGGTTGCCGAGGTCGCCGATCGCGTCTTTCGCACCCTTGAACAGTCCCATCAGGCTTCCCTTTCGTCGTGGTGGCGGCCCCAGTGGGGTCGTCGGTCGTTCGCCCCGAGTCTGCCCGACCTCCGGCATCCCGCGCGCCGCGGTTGCGAGACCGTCAGGCCGCGGCGGTAGGATGGAGAACAATGTTCTCCGAAGAGTCCATCTCTGATCTCCCTTGGCGGGAGCGGGCGCTGGCACGCTCGTTGGAGGCGCCCCGAGCGCGGTCGGTGGAGCGAATCGAGCGATTGGTCGCGGCGGCCCGCGACCTCGCGAACGAGTCCGGGACCGCTGTGTTCACCGTGCACCAGGTGATCGAGCGCGCCGGCCTGTCTCTCAAGAGCTTCTATCGGTGCTTCGAGGGCAAGGACGACCTCCTCGTCGCGCTGCTCGAGGAGGACAGTCGCCTCGGCGCGTCGATCCTGACCGAGATCGTCGCGCGCGCGTCCGGGCCCGAAGCGCGTCTGGAGGCGTACGTCACCGGTGTCTTCGCGTTGCTGACGCACGAAGGCGCACTCGGGTATGCCGGCGTGCTCGTGCGCGAGCACCGGCGTCTGTCGGAGGCGCACCCGAACGATCTCGCTCGGGCACTGGCTCCGATGGTGCGCGTGCTGATCGACCAGGTCGCCGCGGCTACCGACGCCGGCGTCATCGCGAGCAGCGACCCGACGCGTGATGCCGAGACGATCTTCGCCCTCGTCCTCGAGGGCATCCACGACGTGACCCTCGGTCGCGTCGACGCGCTTGACCAAGCCGAGTACCTGTGGCGCTTCTGCCGCGCTGCCCTCCGCGGCGACCGCTCTGTTCCCGACCAGGAGACACGATGACCGACCTCGAGACGCTGTTGTTCGACCCCGCGACGTCGGACGCGCCTCACGATGCGTACCGCCAGCTCCGCGCCGAATGCCCGGTCGCTCGGGTCGACAACCTCGCGGGAGCGCCAACGGTGTACATCTCCCGCTACGAAGACGCGATGTGGGCGCTCCGTCACCCGGAGGTGTTCTCGTCCGGCCCCGGCGCCGTGCAGATCGGCCAGGATCAACCGCTGATCCCGCTCCAGGTCGATCCTCCCGATCACGCCAAGTATCGGCGGATGCTCGACCCCGAGTTCTCGCCGAAGAAGATGGAGGCGCTCGAGCCCGACGTCCGGGCGATGGTGAACGAGCTGATCGACGGATTCATCGACGACGGGCAGTGCAACTTCCACGAGACCCTCGCGACGCCGTTCCCCTCCGCGGTGTTCCTCCGCCTGATGGGGCTCCCACAGTCGGACCTCGAGACCTTCCTCCAGTGGCGGGACGACACGATCCGTCCCGCCACCGATGACATGGACGAAGCCACTCGTATCCGCGCCGAGGCCGGCCACGCGATCGCGATGTACTTCGAGTCGGCGCTCGAGGACCGGCGCGCCAACCCCGACGACGGGCTCCTCTCGCGACTCGCGCACGCCGAGGTCGAGGGACGCCCGCTCACCAAGGACGAGTCGCTCGGCGTGTGCCACCTGCTCCTGCTCGCCGGGCTCGACACTGTCACCGCCACGCTCGACTGCTTGGTCACCCATCTGGCCCGTAACCCGGAGCTGCGCGACCGCATGGTCGGCGAGCCCGGCCTCACCGCGGCCGGGGTGGAGGAGCTGCTCCGTTGGGAGACTCCGGTGGCGATGGTGATCCGCGAAGTCATCCAGGACGCCACCCTCGCGGGGGTCGATCTCAAGGCCGGTGACGGGTGTGTGGTGATGATCGGCGCCGCCGACACGGACGAAAACGAGTTCGTCGACGCGCATGTAGTCGATCTCGATCGGGCGGCGAACCGCCACGTCGCCTTCGGTGCGGGACCGCATCGCTGCCTGGGCTCGCACCTCGCCAGGATGGAGCTGCGGGTCGCGCTCGAGGAGCTGCACCGTCGGATCCCGAACTACCGCATCGCGGAGGGGGCGGAGATCCACCACTCTCCCGGCATCCGCCAGGCCGACCACGTGCCGCTCGTCTGGGACACCGCCGTCCCTGCTTGATCCCCCATCACCCGCCCTCTCGCGGGGTGAGGGACGCACGTCCGCGTGTGCGAGGATCGCCGTCACTCCGAACCCCCCCGTTTTGGCGTCAGAGATCGGCGGTATCCGCCTATCAATGACGCAAGAACGCCGCGGTCGGTCCGCTGTCACCGAGGAGAGTGCCACCGCCGTGCCCGATGTCCCTGATCGCATGCCCGTCCTCGTCGGTGTCGGCGTGTCGGCCGGTCCAGCTGGCGACGACCCGACCGGTCGACCGGAGGCGATCGACCTCATGGTGGACGCGCTGCGAGCCGCGGCCGACGACGCCGGGGCGCAATCCCTGCTCGCGGCTACCGAGCGCATTGCCGTCACCCAGGGCTCGTGGGGCTATCGCGACCCGGCCCGTCTGATCGGGGAGAGAGTCGGCGCGCCCAAGGCCCGACGCGTGCTCATCCAGCTCGGGATCCCACAGCAGACGCTCATCAACGACGCGTTGCGCGACATCGCCGCCGGCGAGATCGATGTCGCCGTCATCGTCGGAGGCGAGTCCAAGCGACGCGACACGCTCGCCCGCCGGGCGGGGGTCAAGGTACCGACCGCTGCCGAGGCCGACGACGCGAGGCCCGACGAGCACCGCGTCCCGAGTGCGGAGATCATCGCTCCGGCCGAGCTCGACGTGCGCCTCGTGATCCCCGTGCAGCAGTACGCACTCATCGAGAATGCACTCGCGCACGCCGAGGGTCAGAGCCAGGCCGAGCACCTCGATGCGCTGACCACACTGTGGGCGGGGTTCAATTCCGTGGCCCAGGGCAACTCGCGTGCGGCGTTTCCTGAGCCGCGTGACGTGGAGTTCCTGCGCACGCCGAGCGCGGACAACCGCCGGCTCGCCTTCCCGTACAACAAGTGGCACGCGACGCAGTGGACGGTCGACCAGGCCGCGGCGCTCGTGATCTGCTCCGCCGAGGCGGCACGTGCGCACGGCATCGCCCGCGATCGCTGGGTGTTCCCCCACGTCGGTATCGAGTCCAGCCTGTCGCTCTCGCTGTCCAAGCGGCGCGAGCTGCACCGTTGGCCCGCGATGCGCGTGCTGGGGGAGGCAGCCGAGCGCCACATCGGTCGGCCGCTCGAGACGCTGGAGCACGCCGAGCTCTACAGCTGTTTCCCGGCCGCAGTGCGTGTGCAGCAGCGCGAGCTGGGTCTCCCACGCGACGGCGTCCCGACGATCGTCGGCGGGATGGCCTTCGCCGGGGGCCCGTTCAACAACTTCGTCTTCCAGGCGACCGCCGCGATGGCGGATCGGCTGCGCTCCGAACCCGGATCGATGGGGCTCGTCACCACCGTGAGCGGGTTGCTCACGAAACCCGGTCTCGCCGTCTGGTCGACAGAAGCTCCTGCCGACGGACCGCTCGTCGCCGATCTCGAAGCCGAGTCGCACGCCGCAACGGACGAGGTCGACAGCGTCGCCGGCTACACCGGCCCGGCCACGATCGCGACGTACACGGTGACCGACGGCGACGACGGTCCGGAGAAGGTCGCGGTCATCGGCGACACTCCCAACGGCGCACGATGTGTGGCGGTAGCTACCGACCCCGAGTTGGCTGCCCGCGGGATCATTGATGATCTCATCGGGCTCCCGATCGTTGTCCGCGGCACGGAGTTCTCACCTGCCGCCTAGCGACCGGCCGCCTAGAGAGTGGATGACCCGCGGTGATACTCTGAGCGCACGCCGCGGGGTGGAGCAGTCTGGT
>JANOWV010000143.1:0-3224 GCA_031418075.1 Actinomycetes bacterium | reverse complement strand
GTCGCCGCGCAGCTGATCGACCAGCCCCTTGATGATGACCTGCACGCCGTTCGGGTCTCCGCCCGCCGGCACCGAAGCCGGGAAGGACACGAGCGAGGCGTTCACGCCGGGCGACCGTGTTCCCAAGGCGAAAGTCGGGCGAGCGTCCGCGGGGATCGCGTCGAGCGGGACGAAATAGCCGACAGAGAACGCGAAGCCCTTCCCGGAGGATTTGGTCTCGAGCTTCAGCGCCTGTGGATAGCCCGTGGACTTGGGGACGATGCGGATGTCGATCACCGCCTTGTTGCCCGTGGGGAACGAGTCGGTGAGGCGCACCCGGTCATCCCCGATCGCCTTGGCCTTGACCTTCGTGAGCGCGATGAAGAGGGCTTCGCCCTCGCTGTATCCCTCGGCCATCAGCGCGTCGACCCGCGCCTGGTCGAAGTCCTCGAAGTTGATGGGCGGTTGCGACGGCTTCGCCAGCGCGGGAGCGGCAACCAGCGCACTCCCCGTGCTCAGCGTCAGCGCGAGCACCACTGAAGTAGCGATCTGAAGTCGCACGTCGCCCTCGATCCCCTGGAGCTGGGAGCGTTGAGGGCGTGAATCGGACCCCGAAACTCCACCAGTCGGTGGAATGGCCGCTCGACCAACGATCGATCCAGCGAGCGCTCGTATCGCGGCGACCATACTCGTCGCACAGCACGCCATCGGCCCGCCGTGGCGAGCGACTCGAACACCGTCCATCTCGCTCGTCGTCTCACGAGGATGCCCTCGATGGTGCATCGAAGACCTTCGCTGGTGAATCGGTCGGCGAGATCGCGCTGGTTGGATCGGCCTGTTTCGCTGGAACGGACCGGCGATGAGCCGCAGGGATCCGCCGCAGCGAGCGCCGGCGGCAACCGGGCCATACCCTGCATGATCGTGGACAGGTCGCACCGATGAAGAACGGCCCCGATCGCGCGCTTCGCATCGCAGCGCTCGGGTTCGCCGTCGCGACCGGTTACAACAGCGTCGTAGCAGTCCGGGAAGACCTCCCCGGCGAGCCACTCGGCATACGCATCCCGCTCTCGGTGGCGGCCGGAATCCTGGCGGGATGGGGCGCCGCCGTCGCAGCACCGTGGCCGATGCCTGTCGTCGCGCTCGTCGCGGCAGCACGCGCGGAACGGGACGGAGCGGTGAGACCGGCCCTCGTCTGTCTCGGCCTCGGTGTCGCGGGGATCGTCGGCATCCTCATCGAACGCAACACGTACGACGCGAAGTGCTGGACGCCGGCGACGCGTCGCGCTGTCGTGGCGCACGTTGCGTCATGTACATCGCTGGTTGGAGCGGGGATCTTGCACGTGAGGAACTCCCGAGAGCCGAGCTCCTGAGGCGACCGGGTCCCGTGGCCACGGGCACCAGCGGTCCACATGAACGAGCGGTGCACACGGGTCAATCGCCGGCCGTTGGCCGACATGACGGAACCCTGGTGACCGAAGCCACCGGGGTCCCGGTCAGAACATCATGCCCTCGAGGATCACCGACCTGCGCAAGAAGGGCTACCCGCCGAGGATGTCGGTCTCGACCTCGATCCGATTGCTCTTCTTGCAGTCGAAGGTCCCCGGCTTCTTCGGGTAGGCGCGCGCGTACTTGCCGTTCTTCACCTGGTAGAGCATGAAGCAGGGCGTGGGCTTGTGGTTCCCAATGTCGGTGGTGCCCCACATGCCGTCGCCGTTGAAGGCATGGGTGTTCGCGAGCTGTGAGAGCATCGCGGCGCGGGTGAGGCCGTTCGTGCCGTCGGCCTCCACGATCGCGTTGACCGAGTCACGGAAGAGCAATCCCGCGATCCACGCGTACGCGCCGAAGCCCGTCGCGTTGTCGGCACCGACGAACTTGATGTAGTTGGCCAGCGCCTTGTTGCTCTTCGCCTCCTCGAAGGGGAGGAAAGCCAGCGACCCGTACACGCCTTCGGCGTCGGTACCGCCCTGCTCGAGGAAGGCCTGGTCGTAACAGGTGGTGGTGCAGTCCCACAGGATGTCGTCGGCGTTGAGACCCTGCAGCTTCGCTTCCTTGCGCAACGCCACCATCGAGCCCAGCGTCGAGGCGTTGTACGCATAGTTCGCGTTCGCGTCTTTCATCTGCTGCACGATCGGGGTGAACGCGGACTGCGTGGCGCGCGCAGAAACGCCGATCTCGGCATCGGACTTGATCCCCGCAGCCTGGATGCCGCGTGCGAGCCCCAGGCCGCCGACGGTGGAGGCTTTCAGGTCATTCCCGTAGATGAACACGCCGTGCAGGTTCTTGTTGACCTTCCGCAGGTAGTACTTGTCCGGACCCTGGTTCGCCCGGAACGTCTGCGCACTCGCGTCCTTGGTCGCGCAGTCGAGCTGCGGCGGGTTGATCCCAAAGGTCACCGGCGAGCACTGATGCACAGTCTCAGTGGTGAAGGCCGCGAGATCCGGGATACCGGTCGCCGCGCCGGCCTTGTCGGCGCAGCTGACGGCATCATCCACATTGCTGAGGAACAGCGCGGCGGTACCGATGATCGCGAAATCGTCCGAGCACGCCTGGATGATCGCGTTGCGCGCATCGTCTGCGCTGAGGTGCGAGTCGATGACATCGACGACCAGCTTGCGGCCGGCGAGACCACCGGTTGCATTGATGTACTTCGCGAACGCCTCGGCCGCGACCGGTACTGCGTGGAAGAGCCCCGGTGCAAGCTGGTTCTCGTCATCGGCGATGACCGCGATGCGAATCTCCTTGGCGGTCACCCCCACCTCGGTGGCAACCGGCTTGTCACCCTTGGTGCTCTGGGCCGCCACCGGCGTCGCGGCGCCCAGCGCGATCACCAGCGCCACACCACCGACCACGGTCCGAGTGAACCTCATCGCCGTCCCCCTCTGCTGTCAACCCGAGGGGTCAGAGGGTAGCCACAACGACCTCGCGTCAAGGACGGATCCCAAGCAGTGCTGTGGCACGGCCGGGGACCGCAGAAGATCGCACGAGCTCCGGATATCGTCCGGCGATGGAGCTGCGCGAAGCCATGCGGACGACGCCGAGCACGCGAGAGTTCACGAACGAACCGGTGTCCGACGAGGTGGTACACGGCATCCTCGATGCGGCCCGATTCGCCCCGAGCGGCGGCAACCGCCAGGCCTGGCGCGTGATCATCCTCCAAGATCCGGACATTCGTCGACGGATCCGTGAGCTCTATGTCCTGAGCTGGCGGGAGTACATGGCCCATGTGCACGCGGGGCTGGTCGCGT
>JANOWV010000142.1:0-1688 GCA_031418075.1 Actinomycetes bacterium | reverse complement strand
CCCGCTCGACCGCTTCCAGGATCTGGCCGGTCGACGGGTTCATCGACTGGCCACCGGCCACCACCTCGTGCACGCCGACCGAGCGCAGCAGGCGCTGGAGCCCACGCCCCACCGCCACCGCAACGACCGCGGTCGCGACCTGGACCGCGTCCTCGGTCTCACCGACGCCCTCGGCCGCCTCCCGGACCCAGTGCTCTTCCTCGACCTGCTCGATGAGGTCGGTGACGCGGATCTCGCGCGGTCGGCCGGCCTGGATCCCGGCCTCGATCGCGCCGCCGATGTCGTTGGTGTGCACATGGCAATTCCAGAGGCCGTCGCCACCCACGACGACGATCGAGTCGCCGAGTGCGCCCCACGTCGCCTTGAACGACGCGATCGTCGCCGTCTCCGCCTCCATCAGGTACATGACCTCGTAGCGCAGCGACGAGAGGTCGCTGCCCTCGTGATGGGCCGAGACGACCGCGGGGGTGGTCACCATCTCGGGCTCGGGGACGGGTCGACCGTCGACGACGTGGAGGAAGGCGTCGAGCAGGAGGGTGAAGCCGTGCCCACCCGCGTCGACGACACCGGCGTCCTTGAGGACCGGGAGGAGCTCAGGCGTGTTCGCGACCGCGACGTGGGCGGCCTCGACGGCCAGCTCGAGCACACCTTCGAGTGATCGGGTGCCGTTGCTGCTCGCCGCCTCGGCCGCCTCTGCTGCCTCACGGATGACCGTCAGGATCGTGCCTTCGACGGGGCGCATGACCGCCTGGTAGGCCGCATCCGAGGCCTCGCGCAGCGCCGCGGTGAGATGACCCGCGTCGATCGCGTCGAGGTCACGGAAGGTCTCGGCGAGGCCCCGCAGGATCTGCGACAGGATGACGCCCGAGTTCCCGCGGGCGCCCATGAGCGAACCGTGGGCGAGGGCCTGGCACACATCACCCATCCGGGTGGAGGTGCCGACCTCCTTGCAGACCGACTCCAGGGTGAGCGCCATGTTGGTGCCGGTGTCGCCGTCGGGCACGGGATACACGTTGAGGCGGTTCAGCTCGTCCTGATGGGCGCGGAGGGCATCGCGGAAGGTGGTGACCACCCGGGCCAGGTGCTCGCCGTCGAGCGCGGTCAACGTAGGCATGTGTCGCCGGATCGTAGTGGCGCTCGCCTTCGGAATTCACAGGGGCCACTGCTACGCTCGGTCGTTTCCTGGCGTTCCCGAGCCAGGTCCCGTCGTTCGATGAACTCGTTGGAGCCCTGATGGCAGCGGTCTGTGAAGTGTGCGGCAAGAAGCCGCAGTTCGGCATGCGCCTGAGCCACTCGCACCGTCGCACGAAGCGCCGCTGGAACCCGAACATCCAGAAGGTGCGCGCCATTGTCGACGGCACGCCGAAGCGGGTCCGCGTCTGCACCTCGTGCCTCAAGGCCGGAAAGATCCAGAAGCCCTAACCCTTCGGCCAGAGTCTCGACCAGGAGAGGAGACGACATGCAGGGCGTCGTTCGTACCTTCGACCCGCAGTCCGGTGAGGGCGTCGTGATCAGCGACGCCGACCGGTCCGAGTACGTGCTCGCGGCCGGTGCCCTGGAGGGTTCGCTCTTCCGGATGCTGCGCCAAGGTCAGCGCATCAACTTCGAGCTCGATGCCGAGCGCCGCGCCACCACGGTGCGCATCGGCTCCGAGCCCGACATGGGGCTCCCCACCGCCCAGGTCTAGG
>JANOWV010000141.1:0-3617 GCA_031418075.1 Actinomycetes bacterium | reverse complement strand
CACGAGCGGAAGGAACGATCGTGGCACCCAGCACTCGTCCCCCCAAGGCCTCGGCACCCGGCTTCCTCCTGCCCGACGTCGAGACCGAAGACGGAGCCCCGTTCTGGGCCGGTACGGCACGGGGCGAGCTCCTCGTGCAGGCCTGTGGAGCGTGCGGCCGCTGGCGCTTCCCTCCGCGCCCGATGTGCCCGCACTGCCGATCGCTCGAGGTCCGATGGGACGCAGCCTCAGGGCGGGCCACCATCTGGTCCTTCGTCGTGCCCCACCCTCCACTGCTCCCGGCCTACGCCGAGCTGGCGCCCTACAACGTGATCGTGGTCGCCCTCGACGAGGACCCGACGATCAGGATGGTCGGGAACCTGCTCGAGGACGCGAACGGTGCGATCAACGACATCGACCCTGCCACCATCGAGATCGGCTCCCCGGTGCAGGTGGTCTTCCAGCCCGTCGACGACGTCACGCTCCCCCAGTGGGTCCGAGCCTGACCATCGCCTCCTGTGACCGCCCCTCCTCGGACGGCGACCCCGGCGCCTGACCACCTCGGGGCCTGAGGGCCCGAGAACTGGGGGTCAAGGGTCCCCGTCGACCGACCGATCCCACACCATGCACTTTGGCACCACGAGGCGCGGCGCGACCGGAGGACTCCGGACCGAACCCGGGAATCCGGGACTGGCCCTTCCCGCGCGACCCGTTGGCACCACGACGGCACCCGGCGGCGGCGGGACCGGCCTTCGACGTCCCGTCTCACTGCCACCCTTCGTCAGCTTCGCCCTGCTCCTCGCCGTCCTGGCGCTCGTGCCGGTCGGGATGCCCAACAGCAACCTCGCCCGCCTCCTGGGCGGCGCCGGGGTCGCCCTCGTGGCGACGCTCGCGGCCGTCTGGGGTATCCAGCACTGGAAGCCGCGCCCGACCGCACCGTGGTGGTGGGTTGCGGCCGGGCTCGCACTCTTCTGCGTCGGCGAGACCGCGACCTGGGTCGCCCAGACGGCGGGGATGCCGTGGTCGACCATGTGGGTCGCAGTGCTCTCCAAGGTTGGGTACCCGGTCATCACGATCGGCCTCCTACGGGTCGCGTCGGCGCAAGCCAAGAACGAAGACCGCTCGGCAATCATCGATGCACTCGTCGTCGGTGCTGCCGCAGCATTGAACCTGTGGCTCGTGACCGGCGACCGCTTCCTCAGCGACCCCAGCTATTCGAGCGCCGAGAAGACCACCATGGTCCTGTCGCTGTGCGGCAGCGTGCTCGTGGTCGTGCTCACGGTCCGATTGCTGTTCAGCCTGAGCACCCACGTTCCGTCCGTCGTGATGCTGCTCGGCGCGTTGAGCGCGCTCCTCGTCGGCGGCTTCCTCTGGGCGTCGAACGCGGTCCAGGGGGCACCGATCCGCAGCGCGGGCACGGGCCTCTGCTTCGCCGCCGGCTACGCGCTCATCGGACTCGCGGCGTGCCATGAGTCCGTGGGCGACCGCGTCGTCGTTGCGGATGACCGAGCCGTCGAGCTCCGGCCGCATCGGCTCATCCTGCTCGTTGCGGCCGCCATCGTGCCGCCGGCGCTCATCATCGGCGAGTCGGTCGGCACCGACGCTGCCCGCCACGGCCTCCCGATCGCCGTGACGGCGATCGTCGTGTCGATCCTCGTGTTCGTTCGGATGTTCGGCCTCACGAATCGAGTGCGAGATCTCGCCGAACGTCGTGGACGTGACCGGTTCGAGGCGATGGTCCGGCACTCGCAGGACATCATCACGGTGATCAACGCCGAGGGGCGTATCGAGTACGTGAGCCCGGCCGTGCGCGACCAGTGGGGCTACTCCCCCGAGGAGTGCCTCGGCCAAGAGCTCCGAACCCTGATCTCGCTCGAGGACTCCGAACAGGCTCGCCGACACCTCGACATCGCGGTGGAGCTGGCGCCGGCGACCACGCACGAGTTCGAAGTCCGCATCGGTCACCGCGATGGTGCGATGCGCGACTACGAGGTCGTCGCGACCAACCTGTCGGAGCTCAGCGACATCACGGGCACCGTCCTGACACTCCACGACATCACCGACCGCAAGGTGCTCGAAGCCCAGCTCGCCCACCAGGCCTTCCACGACTCGCTCACCGGGCTCGCCAACCGGGCGCTGTTCCTCGACCGGGTCGAGCACGCGCTCCTCCGCCACCGGCGCGACGGAAGCGACGGCGTCGCCGTGCTCTTCATCGACCTCGACGACTTCAAGTCCGTGAACGACGGCCTGGGGCACGGCGCCGGCGACGACCTGCTCGTCGCCGTTGGTAAGCGCCTCGTCCGATGCCTTCGCCCGGGCGACACCGCGGCGCGCCTCGGGGGGGACGAGTTCGCGATCCTGCTCGACCGGCCCGCAAACCTGTCATCCAGCCAGGCGGTCGCCGAACGGATCCTCGAGGTGCTCCAGCTGCCGATCACCGTCGGAAGCCTCGACATCACGGTCCCGGCGAGCATCGGGATCGCACTCGCAGGCCCGGAGTCCACCACCCAGGACCTCATCCGCGACGCCGACATCGCGATGTACACCGCGAAGTCGAATGGCAAGTGCCGCGTCGAGCTGTTCGCCGACGGTCAGCGCGAGAACGCGACCCGGCGTCTCGAGCTGCGCAGCCGCCTTGCTTCGGCGCTCGACAACGACGAGCTGCGCCTTGTGTACCAGCCGATCATCGACCTCCAGTCGAACCGAATCGTGTCCGCCGAGGCGCTCCTGCGCTGGCACCCCATCGGCGGCAGGGTCGTGGCACCGATGGAGTTCATCCCGCTCGCCGAGGAGTCCGGCCTCATCGTGCCGATCGGTCGTTGGGTGATGGAGAACTCGATTCGTACCGCGACGACCTGGCAGCGCGATGGCGAGGAGCAGGTCGCGGTCTCCGTGAACGTCTCCGGCGTCCAGATGCGCAACGACACGGAGTTCGTCGACTTCGTGCGCGAGACCCTCGTGCAACGCGGGCTGCCGGCGAGCTGCCTCATCGTGGAGCTCACCGAGACGGTGATGATGGAAGACACCCATCACACGCTGAAGATGCTCGACCAGTTCCGCGATCTCGGGGTCCGCATCAGCATCGACGACTTCGGAACCGGCTTCTGCTCCCTGTCCTACCTCCGGCGCTTCGCCGTCGATCGCGTGAAGATCGACCGGTCCTTCGTCGAGGAGCTGGGACGTCTCCCAACGTCGGCCACCCTCGCGAGCAACATCCTCACGCTCGCGGGTGCCCTCGGGGTCGGTGCCGTCGCAGAGGGCGTCGAGACATCGGAGCAGGTCGAGGTGCTCCGATCACTCGACTGTGAGAGCGCCCAGGGCTACTACTTCGCCCGCCCGGTCGACGAGGCCGAGATCTCCGCGGTGATCGAGGGCGGGCGCCGGAATGCCCCGGCCGTCGCCGCGACCCCGCACGGAACCTGAGCCCGGCACCCGCGCCGGATGCCCGCGCTCCACGCCGGGAACTCCAGCTCGGGAGCGGACGCGACGAAGCCCGGTCCAGGGGGGTGAACCGGGCTTCCGTCGAGAGCCGGCAACCGGACGGGGGGACGTCCGGCGCCTGCGATCTGGCCGGCAGGCATCGCGCCTGCCGCGGGATGGGTCAGGCTGCGAGGGGCTGCTCGACGGTCTCGCCGTCG
>JANOWV010000140.1:0-1878 GCA_031418075.1 Actinomycetes bacterium | reverse complement strand
CACCATCCGGGGACTCTCGCGCGTCACGTCGAGTGCATCGGCGGTTGGGCCGTACTCGCGTTCGTCGCGGTTCGCGGATCCGTACAGCAGCATGACCTTGCAGTCGTTCGGGATCACCGCGTCGTCGATCTCCACCACGCGGGTCGTCGTGCGGGCGAGGTTCTGGACCGGTGAAGTGAGGCGCAGGAACTCGTCGACTGCGGGGCGGATGCGTCCCGTGTCGTCGAGCAGGACTTGGCGCTCGTCGCGGCACCGGGTGAGCAGCTCGGCGGCCCCGCCGAGGAGCCCGGTCGTGGTGTCGTTCCCGCCGGTGACCATGGTGAACACGAACCCGACGATCCATGCGGCGTCGACTTGGTCTTCGCCGGCGTCGACGAGCTCGGACACGAGGTCCGTGCCCCGATCGTGGCGACGGCGCTCGATGAGCTCACCTGCATATTCGAACAGCTCGCTGAACGCCGAAGCCGCGTTCGCGACATCACCCGACGCGCTGACGGCGACGATCGCATTGGTCCACACGTCGAAGCGAGCCCGGTCTTGCGATGGGACGCCGAGGTAGTGCGCCACCACGAAGCTGGGGAGCGGCTTGAACAGCACGTCGATGATGTCGATCTCCGCTCGCGCGTCCGCGATCCGGTCGAGGTGCGTCTCGATGAAGGCGGCGACCTCCGGTTCGATCTCGGAGACCCGCCTCGGTGTCATCGGGCGTCCGACGAGCCGGCGCATGGCCGTGTGGTCGGGCGGGTCCATCATCACGATCGGTGCCGCTCGCCCTTCGAACGCGGCCATCGCGCCGGGATCGAGGGTCAACCCCCGCGCCGAGGAGAACGTCTCGGTGTCACGGACCGCGTCGAACACATCGACGAACCGGGAGAGCACATAGAACACTCCATATTCGGGATCCACCGCGCGGTGCACCGGGCTGTGATCGCGAAGCAGGCGGTAGTCGTCCCAGGGATCGCGCCAGAGCTCGCCGCCGCGCAGCACGTACGCGGCTTCGACTCCGGGCGCATGGCTCCGCATGGGCGAGGACTCTACGCGTCACACCCGTCGGCCGCGGCCGGCACCGGATACTGTCGACCCCGCATGACCGAAGCGACGAGTGACGCATGGGCAGGCGAGCGGGTCGCTCGATGGGTGCAGCAGTCCGAGGTGCTCGAGGCACAGCTGGCGCCGGTAGCCGACGAGCTGTTCGCGGTGGCGCGCCTTGCACCCGGTGAAGCCGTGCTCGATGTCGGGTGCGGTACCGGACCCACGACCCGTCGGGCCGCGGTGGAGGTCGGTACCGATGGGGCGATCACCGGGCTCGACATCGCTTCCGAGATGCTGGACGCGGCCGCGAATGCCCCGGTGGCCGCGGGCGCAGCACCGATTGAGTGGTTGCAGGTCGACGCGGTCGAGTGGGCGCCGTCTCCGTCAATGTTCGATGTCGTGTTTTCGCAGTTCGGGGTGATGTTCTTCGACGATCCGGCACGGGCATTCGCCAACCTTGCCACCGCCACCCGTTCGGGTGGTCGTTTGGCAATCGCCACCTGGGCGCGTCGTGACGAGTCAGCGCTCTTCGCCGTCCCGTTCGGTGCGGCGCTGGCAGACCTGCGCCGGGACGCAAGCGGGCTGCCCGACGACAAGGGGCCCTTCTCGCTGCCCGACGCAGAGACGATCACCGCCGTGCTCGAGCCGGCGGGGTGGAGCGGGGTTCACACTGAGATTCGACACCTCGACCTACCGTTCGGCGGTGGTCTCGGCCCTGCCGCGGCCGCGCGTGCTGCGCTCGACTTCGGCCCGACGCGCATCCTGACGGTCGATCTCGATGACTCCGCTCGACAACGGGTGGTCGCCGCCATCACCGAGGCGCTCACGGAGCATGTCGACACGAAG
>JANOWV010000139.1:0-1892 GCA_031418075.1 Actinomycetes bacterium | reverse complement strand
CAGCGCGAAGTAGCCACTCGCGAACGTGGTGCGGCTGGCGAGGTGGGTGAGGTTCGGGCCGTAGACGCTGAGGGTCGAGTCCTCGGTCGTATGGCAATTGGTGCACTGGAACTTCTTGGTGAAGAGCGTGCCGGCATCGCCCGACTCGTCGACCGGCACCGCCGGGCCCTCTTGCTGTGACGCGATCCAGTCGGCGAAGTCGGCCGGGGTCTGCGCGATCACGCGGAAGCGCATGTTGGCGTGCGACAGCCCGCAGTACTCGGCGCACTGGCCGAGATAGGTGCCGGGATCGTCGGCGCGCAGCCGCAGGGTGTTGTTGCGCCCCGGCACGACGTCCTTCTTGCCGGCGAGCTCGGGGACCCAGAAGGAGTGGATCACGTTGCACCCGGGACCACCCTCGAACCCACCGCCGAGCGACGGGTCGCAGGCCTGGAGGTTGAGGAACACATCGCGACCGGTCGGGATGTGCATCTCGTTGGCCGTGACGATCTTCTTGTCGATCCCGTCCTGCTTCGTGTAGTCGAACTGCCACCACCACTGCTTGCCGACCACGGTGATCTCCACCGGGTTGTCGGGCTTCGAAGCAAGGTCGAAGATCGTGCTGATGGTGGGGACGGCGATGACGGCGAGGATGAGCGCGGGGACGATCGTCCATCCGATCTCGAACGGCATGGAGCCGTGGATCTGCTTGGGGCGGTCGTCGCTGCCCTTGCGGGCGCGGAACTTGATCGCGAAGGCGATCGTCGCACCGACCACGAGGATCCCGACGACGACGGCCACCCAGAACACGGGCGTGAAGAGGTTGTCGATCTTCTCGGCGTCGCGACCGACCGGCCGGAGCGTGTTCTGACGGTTCTTCGGACCCGACTCGAGCGAGCAGCCGGCGACGACCACCGCGAAGAGCGCGAACAGCGCCGGCCACCAACGCCGGAACGTCGACGGTCGGCGACTCATCCTGCGATCGTCGTGCGCGTCGGCTGCCATGTCCCCCGGACTTCTGGTCTGCGCTCCGAACCCAAGCGTCGGCACTCTATCGCCCGAACCTTTCGGCGCGGCAACTTGTGCGCAGCTCAGAATCCGAGGCGATCGAGCGACTCCGGGCGTCGCTGCCAGTCGCGTTCCACCCGGACCCGGGTCTCGAGGTACACCCGCGTCCCGAGCAGCTTCTCGAGGCTGCGGCGGGCCTGGGTGACGGCATCCTTCAGCATCGCGCCGCCGCGCCCGATCACGATGCCTTTCTGCGATTCGCGCTCGACCCGCACGGTCACCAGGAGCCGGAGTACGTCGGCGGGATGCTTGCGGCCGTCCTCGTCGTCGTCGAGGACCTCGCACGAGACCGAGATCGAGTGGGGGAGCTCGTCGTGGGTCGCCCGGAGGAGCTGCTCTCGCACGAGCTCCGCGGCGACGAACGTCTCCGGCTGGTCGGTCACGACCCCTTCCGGGTAGTAGTGCGGCCCTTCCGGGAGGCGCGTCACAATCTCTGCGACCAGGGCGTCGAGGCCCTCTCCGGTCTGGGCCGAGCACGGGACGTAGGCGTCGAAGTCGCCGAGCTGTTCGGCCGCCTTCGCGAGCTGACGACCCACGGCCTCCTTCGACGCCGCGTCCACCTTGTTGAGCACCAGGATCCTCGGGGTCGCGACCGCCTGCACCAGATCGGCGACGAACCGGTCGCCGACACCGATCGGCGCGTTCGCCTCGACGAGCAGGCACACCACGTCGACCTCGGCGAGGGTCGCGAGCGCCCGGTCGTTGGTCCGCTTCCCCAGGGCGGTCCGCGGCTTGTGTAGGCCCGGGGTGTCGAGCAGCACGACCTGGTGGTCGGTCGTCGTCAGCACACCACGCACCGTCGTTCGAGTGGTCTGGGGTCGGGAGGACGTGATGGCGACCTTGGA
>JANOWV010000138.1:0-1811 GCA_031418075.1 Actinomycetes bacterium | reverse complement strand
CCGACGTGGTCGAGCGCGTGGCGGGCGCACTCGGCAGCTCCTTCCGTGCGGTGACCGCAACGGTCGAACCCGGTGCCAACCTCGAAGCGCGCGCGCGTGATACCCGCTATCGAGCCCTGGAGCGAGCGGCCGACGAGGTCGGCGCCGAGACGATCCTCGTGGGCCACACTGCCGACGACCAAGCCGAGACCGTGCTGCTCGCGGTCTTGCGCGGCAGCGCGAGCTCTGGGCTCGCCGCGATGGCGATCCGGCGGGGACGGGTCGTCCGGCCGCTGCTGCACGTGCGTCGAGCCGAGACCGAAGCGTGCGTGCGCCGGCTCGGCACTGAGGTCGTACGGGATCCCACCAACGACGACCGCGCGTTCCGCCGCGCCTGGGTGCGCCATGAGGCGCTGCCGTTCCTGAACGCGGGCGCCGGGCGCGACCTGGTGCCCGTCCTCGCGCGGCAAGCCGAGGTGCTCCGTTCGGAGACCGAGTATCTCGACGCGCTCGCACGCGCGGCGTGGCCGCCATCTGCCGACGACCCGCAAGCCTCCGCGCTCGCCCGGCTCCCCGTCGTGCTCGGGCGACGCGCGGTGCGCCAGTGGCTCGGTGCTCCACCCCCGAGCTTCGACGAGGTCGAGCGCGTGCTCGCGGTCGCCCGCGGCGACGTCGTCGGAACCGAGCTGCGGAACGGACGGACCGTGCGGCGGAGCGGGGGCGTGCTCGCGATCGGCGAGGCGCCGGGCATCGTCGGCGGGCGGTAGCGTGCCGGGTGTGAGCGTCGAGGCGAGCCGAGATCCCGCGCCCGACAGCGCTGTGTCGGTACACCAAGATCCTGCGTTGGGGCCCGTCGTCGTGTCGGCCGACGCAGTGGCGAACCGGGTGCGCGAGCTCGGTGCCGAGATCACGCGGGACTACGACGGCCGGGCGCCACTGCTCGTCGGGGTGCTCAAGGGCGCCGCGATGTTCATGAGCGACCTGTCCCGAGCGATCGCACTTCCGGTCGAGTTCGACTTCATGGCCGTCTCGTCGTACGGGTCGGCCACCCGGACGAGCGGGGTCGTGCGGATCATGAAGGACCTCGACCTCGACCTCACCGATCGCGACGTGATCGTCGTCGAAGACATCGTCGACTCCGGGCTGACGCTCGCCTACCTGCGCAAGAACCTCGCGGCCCGCGCGCCGAAGTCGCTCGAGGTGTGTGCGCTCCTCGTGAAGGAGGGGCTCCAGAAGACGGAGCTCAACCTCCGCTACGTCGGCTTCCGGATCCCGCCTGCGTTCGTCGTCGGCTACGGCCTCGACGTCGCTGAGCGGTACCGCAACCTCGACGAGGTGCGCGAGTACTGCGGACCCATGCGCGACGGATGAGCGTCGACCGCGAACGCATCGAACGGGCCGTCCTCGAGATCCTCGAGGCGATCGGTGAGGATCCTGCGCGCGACGGGCTGGCCCGGACACCCGCACGGGTCGCGGCGATGTACGAGGAGATCTTCAGCGGGCTCCACGAGGACCCGTCGCGCCACCTCACGGTCACGTTCGAGGCCGACCACGACGAGATGGTGATGGTGCGCGACATCCCGCTGTTCAGCCTGTGCGAGCACCACCTCGTGCCGTTCGCAGGGCGCGCCCACGTGGCCTACATCCCCGGCGAGGACGGTCGGCTCACGGGACTCTCGAAGATCGCTCGTCTCGTCGACGGCTTCTCCCATCGCCCGCAGGTCCAGGAGCGGCTCACGACCCAGGTCGCCGACGCGCTCGTCGAAGGGCTCCAGCCGCGAGGGGTCCTCGTGATGATCGAGGCCGAGCACCTCTGCATGTCGATGCGGGGA
>JANOWV010000137.1:0-2666 GCA_031418075.1 Actinomycetes bacterium | reverse complement strand
CGGTCGGCGCCCGCGGCGCGCAGCGGCTCGTCCCATGCGGCGGACAGGTGCTCGGCGAGCTCGGGTGCCACCGACGCGAACACCACGTCCGGCACGCCAGCGCGGTCCTCGTACGACGGATGCATCGGTTGCGGGGCCGCGATCGCGTCGCCACCGGCCTCGAACACGCGTAGTGCCGCCGTGTAGTCGAGCGGGTGGACGTCGAGACCGCCGAAGAACGTCGGGGCGTGCGTCTCCTCCCCCGCCGCGCCCTGCGAACCGACCGCCAACGACACCGACCAGCCCGCCCTCGCCAGCGCGGGACTCAGATAGCGGACCACGTACGCCGATCCGCCCCGGGGCGAGAACAGCAACCCCATCACCACGCGCCCACGATCCATCACCGCGGACCCTAGGCGGCTGCGACACGCGGTCATCAACCGCGAAACCGGTGTCGCACCCTGGCCCTACTGTCAGCGCAGGATCATGAGCAACCCGACGTGCGGAGCGCAGCCGATGGATGAGGACACCACGCTCGCCACCGGGGCGGACCCGGCGACCGCCCACCTCACCGCCGTCCTCCAGGCCCTCGCCGGTCCCGAGGCCCGGCCCCGCGACGACCAGCTCGAAGCCGTGCGAGCCCTCGTCCGAGACCGCGGGCGCGTCCTGCTCGTCCAGGCCACGGGGTGGGGCAAGTCGGCCGTCTACTGGGCGGCGACCTCTGCGCTGCGGGCCGAGGGTGCGGGCATGACCCTCGTGGTCTCGCCGCTGCTCGCCCTGATGCGGGACCAGGTCGCCGCGGCCGAGCGCGCCGGCCTGCGGGCCGTCACCATCAACTCGACCAACTTCGAGGAGTGGGACGAGCTGCTCGCCGACGTCGCGTCGGGCCGCGTCGACGTGCTGCTCGTGAGCCCCGAGCGGCTCAGCAACCCGCGCTTCGCCTCCCGCCTCCCTGCGTTGCTCGAGGGTGCCGGGATGATCGTGATCGACGAGGCCCACTGCATCTCGGACTGGGGGTTCGACTTCCGGCCCGACTACCAGCGGCTTTCCCACGTCTTGCTGCGCACGGCACCGACCACGCCGGTGCTGGCGACGACCGCCACCGCCAACGATCGGGTGACCCAGGACGTCGCCACGCAGCTCGGGCCCGACACCACGACCTTCCGCGGCACCCTCGCCCGCACCTCGCTCGACCTCGCCGTCGTCCCCGGCCTCGGCCCGCTCGAACGGTACGCATGGGTCGCGGATGCCCTCGGCGAGATACCGGGCTCGGGCATCGTGTACACGCTGACGGTCGCGGAGTGCGACCGCCTGGCCGGGTTCCTCGCGTCACAGGGCTTCGAGGTCGCCGCCTACTCGGGGCGCACCGCGCCCGAGGACCGGCTGCGCATCGAGGAGCAGCTCCGCGCCAACCAGCTGAAGGCCGTCGTCGCGACCTCGGCGCTGGGCATGGGCTACGACAAGCCCGACCTCGCGTTCTGCATCCACGTCGGGTCGCCGTCGAGCCCGGTCGCGTACTACCAGCAGGTTGGGCGGGCCGGACGGGCGCTCGACACCGCCTCCGCCGTGCTGCTCCCCGCCGAGACCGACCCCGGCATCTGGGAGTACTTCGCGACCTCGTCGATCCCCGATGCGGAGCAGGCGGCGAGCACCCTGGCCGCATGCTCCGACGAACCCCGAACCGTCGTGGCGCTCGAGGAGGAGACCGGTGTGCGGCGAGGTCGCCTCGAAGCGCTCCTGAAGATCCTCGCGGTCGACGGCGCGGTGGAGCGCACACCCGACGGGTGGATCGCCACCGGAAGCCCGTGGGCGTACGACGGCGTCAAGTACGACGGGATCGTCGCCGCCCGACGAGCCGAGGCCGACCTGATGCGCTCGTACGCGCGGGGCGCGGGCTGTTTGATGGAGTTCCTCCAGCGAGCCCTCGACGACCCCGACCCCGGACCGTGCGGTCGGTGCTCCGTCTGCACCAGTCGGCTCCCCGCTCCGGGGGCCCGGCCCTCGGACGAACGGATCCTCGCGGCCCGTGAGCTGCTCCGCGGCCTCGACGTGATCGTCGAGCCCCGCAAGCTCTGGCCGCGCGGCCTCGACGGCGACCAACGGGGGAAGATCGTCGGCTGCTCCGACGGCCGAGCACTCGCCTACGCCGACGATCCGGGCTGGCGGACCGAGATGGATCGCTTCGACGGAGCCGACGGTGAGGTCGACGCCGCGGTGCTCGACGGCATCGTCGCGGTGTTGGCGCGCTGGCGTGCGGTGTGGGGGGAACGGCCGGTCGGCATCGTTGCCGTCCCGTCGAAGACACACCCTCGCCGGGTGCGGTCGCTCGCGGAGCACCTCGGGGCGGTCGGCAAGCTCCCGGTCCTGGAGCTGTTCGACGTGACGGGCCCGCCGCCCCCCACCGACGCGGCCTCCACCCAGCGGGTCAACGCGCTGCTCGCGCGCCTCGCGCTGCGGCCCGATGCCGAGGTGCCCGCCGGACCCATCCTCCTCGTCGACGACACCTACCGCACAGGGTGGACGATGACCGTGGCCGCGGCGTTGCTGCGAGAGGCGGGAGCCAGCGCAGTGTTGCCGTTCGTCGTGCATCGGCTCGTCTGAACGCAGGCCCGGGAGGCTTCGTGATCGCGCCGTCGGGCGGGACGGGAAGATCGTCGGGACAGCCGTCACGCATCGCGCGGTCCTTC
>JANOWV010000136.1:0-4665 GCA_031418075.1 Actinomycetes bacterium | reverse complement strand
CCGCTGCCTTCTTGCGACGCTTGGCCGGAGCCTTCTTCGCCGCTGCCTTCTTGCGACGCTTGGCCGGAGCCTTCTTCGCCGCTGCCTTCTTGCGACGCTTGGCCGGAGCCTTCTTCGCCGCTGCCTTCTTGCGACGCTTGGCCGGAGCCTTCTTCGCCGTCGACTTCTTGGCGGTCCGGCGCTTGGCCGGCTTCCGAGCCGTCGACTTCTTCGCGGTCCGGCGCTTGGCCGGCTTCCGGGCCGTTGTCTTCTTTGCCGCGCTCTTGCGCTTGGTACGTCGCTTAGCCGGAGGCACGGTCACCACCTTTCTTTGACGGGTTTCGGTCTCCGAGTTGGCTCGCTACAGCACTCGGCCTCAGTTGGTCGCGTCGTTCGAGTTCACTTTCTTCTTGAAGTCAGCTGCCACCGAGAACTTGACGGCCTTCGAGGCCGGGATGTGCACCGGCTCGCCGGTCCGTGGGTTGCGGCCTTCCCGAGCCTTGCGCTCGGTCCGCGAGAACTTCCCGAAACCGGGGAGCGCGACCGTGTCGTCGGCCGCAACCGCGGCCTTGATCGTGTCGAGGAAGGCCTGCAGCGCCGAGTCAGCGTCTGTCTTCGAGAGACCGGACCCTTCGGCGATCTTGTCGATGAGCTCTGCCTTGTTCACGCCGTTGCCTCCATTGTCTGCTGCAGGAAAGTCGAACGCATCCGAATGCGAGTGTCAAGCACTTGCCTTGCTGCTTGCACTCCATCCGGTCGTGCTGTGCATGGATCTTCTTGTTCGAACCGGGTTACCGCGCGTGCGCGTGAACCCGGATACGCGTTCCCAAAGAACGGTAAACGATCCGCGACGCGATGTGGTGGATTTCCGCCACATTGTTCGCGAGCTCGCGCGTCGAGTCATCGACCCTGTGTTCGTGCATTCCGTCCGTTGCCTGCGGCGTCCGCGGGGAGAACGCGTGCGCATCGCGATCACGTACGACTTCCCGCGCGCGATCGTGCGCGCGATCGCGCGCCAGACGCGAAGCGGTCCGCACCCGAGTCGACGGGTGCGGACCGTGTTGCAGCCCCGAGCGGATTCGAACCGCCGTTTCCGCCTTGAGAGGGCGGCGTCCTAGGCCACTAGACGACGGGGCCGGGCACGACATCCCGGTGCTGTACATCCGGGGTGCCGGCTGGCTCGGGGGGGAGGACTCGAACCCCCAACGACTGGACCAGAACCAGCTGTGTTACCGATTACACCACCCCCGAAGGTCCGATCAGGATAGCCAGTCCGGGTACGAGCTTCCCCACCCGCGAGGCGCGAGCGAGGGCGCTGAAGCCGAAGATCCTCCCGAACGCGACCCGCAAGGCCTCCGAGAGGAAGCGGCCGAACTCCTCGAGCCCGGAGATCGGGCTGGTCCGAGTGGGCGAGGTGACCGCGTCGAATCCCTGCTGCTCCGCGATCGAACGCACGCGCAACGAGTGGAACGGGTCCGAGACGAGCGTCACGCGATGCACGCCTTCCCGCTGGAGGAAGAGTGCCGACGCGGCCAGCGACTCGAACGAGTTGTGGCTCGTCGTCTCCCGTCGGATCACGCCGTCGGGGACGCCGATGCCGATGAGGTACTCGGCGCCCGCGGTGGCCTCCGTGAACCGGTCGCCGGGGAGGCTCCCACCGGTCACCACGATCTGCGGAGCGACACCCTCGCGCCACAGCTGCGCGGCGTGGTCGAGCCGGGCCTGGAACACCTTGCTGGGACGGCCATCGAACTGCGCGGCGCCGAGCACGATGATTGCCTCGGTGTGCGAGCGATCGTCGCCTTCGGCCGCCCGCCAGACCTGGAACAGCGTGACCAGGTAGTAGCCGAGGCTCAGCAGCACCAGCCCGAGCACCACGCGGCGGGCCAGCCGCCAGGTCAGCCAGGCCACCGACCGGTCCTCCCTCGCTACTTGGCGAGACGAGCGCGGGCTGCTCGCAGTCGCACGAGCGTCTTCTCCCGCCCGAGCAGCGCGATCGCATCGAAGACCGGGAGCCCGGCGTGGCGGCCCTCGATCGCGGCGTAGATCGCCGGCATCACCTTGCGCGGCTTGAACTCGCCGGCCTTGAGCAGATCTCGGAGGTCGACGGGTGCTCCGTCCCATTCGATGCCGGCTACGTGCTCCTCGACGGCACCGAGTACGACGTCGACGCGGTCGGTCGCCGCGAGGACTTCCCACGACTCGGCGCCGATCTCGAACTCGTCGTCGGGAACGAACAGGAAATCCATCTGATCGAGCAGGGCGCCGATGGTCACAGCCCGCTCCTGTCCGATGCGCAAGCCCGCGAGGAACAGGTCTTCGTCGAGGCGGTCCCCGAAGCGGACCTCGGCCAGCGGGCGCGCCCGTGCCGCCAGCTCATCGAGCGTGAGTCGGCGGATCCACTCACCGTTCATCCAGTCGAGCTTGGCGTGGTCGAATGCCGCGGCCGCATGGGTCACGCCGGCGATCGTGAACGCCTCAACCACCTCGTCGAGTGCCATCACCTCGCGACCGTCGTCGGGCGACCAGCCAAGTAGCGCCAGGTAGTTGCAGACCGCCTCCGGCAGATATCCCGCGTCCCTGAACTCCTCGAGCGCGACGGCACCGTGGCGCTTCGACAGCTTGGCCCGGTCGGTCCCAAGGATGAGCGGGAGGTGCGCGAACGACTGCTGCGATCCCCCACCGAGCGCCTCGCGCAGCGCGAGCACACGGTGCGTGGAGTCGAGCAGGTCCTCGCCCCGGATCACGTGCGTGATCCCCATGGCGATGTCGTCGACCGCGTTGGCCAGGAAGAAGATGGGCGAGTCGTCGGCGCGGAGGATCACGAAGTCGTGCACCGACGCCCACTCGACGGTCACCTCGCCGCGGATCTCGTCGACGAAACGGCTCGTGCCCTCGTCGGGGGTGCGGAACCGCAATGACCGGCTGCGGCCCTCAGCGGCGAACGCCGCTCGTTCCTCGTCGCCGAGGTCGCGGCAACGACCGTCGTAGCCCGGCGACCGCCCGTCGGCCATCGCCGCGTCGTTGCGCTCCTTGATCTCCTCCGGCGTGCAGAAGCACTCGTACGCGAGGCCGCGCTCGAGCAGGTCGGCGGCCGCGGCGAGGTACTCCGCGAAGCGATCACTCTGGAGCACCGGGCCCTCGTCCCAGTCGAGGCCGAGCCAGCGGAGGGTGTCCTGGATGCCGACGACCCATTCGTCCTTCGATCGCGCCCGGTCGGTGTCCTCGATCCGCAGGACGAACGTGCCGCCGTGGTGTCGCGCGAAGAGGAAGTTGAACAGCGCCGTGCGTGCGGAACCAACGTGGAGCGACCCAGTGGGGGCAGGGGAGAACCGCACGCGCACGCTCATGTCGGCAGTCTCGCCCATCAGGATCGGGTGTACTCGTCGAGCAGGCGACGGGCGATGACGATGCGCTGCACCTGGTTGGTCCCCTCGTAGATCTGGGTGACCTTGGCGTCGCGCATCATGCGCTCGAGCGGGAAGTCGCGCGTGTATCCGGCACCGCCGAGCACCTGGACTGCGTCGGTGGTGACTGCCATCGCGGTGTCCGATGCGAACATCTTCGCCATCGCGGCCGCCTTCGACATCCCCTCGGCGCCCGCATCAGCCATCGCGCAGGCGCGGTAGACCAACAGCCGTGCGGCCTCGAGCCGGGTCGCCATGTCGGCAAGCAGGAACTGGATCCCCTGGAAGTCGGCGATCCTTGATCCGAACTGCATCCGCTCCGTCGCGTACACCGCCGCGGCGTCGAGCGCGCCCTGGGCGATCCCGACGGCCTGGGCGCCGACCATCGGGCGGGATCCGTCGAGCGCACCCATCGCGTACCCGAACGCTGCCCCCTCGTCGCCGATGAGGTTCTCAGCCGGGATCGCACAGTCCTGGAGCACGACCTCGCCGGTCGGCGAGCCCCGGACCCCCATCTTCGTCTCGAGCTTGCCGATCGAGAGCCCGGGCCGATCGCGCTCGACGACGAAAGCGCTGATCCCGCTCGGACCGTCGTCGCCGGTCCGGGCGAACACGGTGTAGAAGTCCGAGATCCCGGCGTTCGTGATCCACATCTTCGTCCCGTTGAGCACGTAGTCATCGCCGTCGCGCACGGCGCGCGTCCGCATCGAGCCGACGTCGCTGCCTGCCTGCGCCTCCGACAGGCAGTACGAGCCCTGCCACTCTCCTGCGGCGACCTTCGGCACGATCCGGGCCACGAGGTCGGGCGATCCGTGCGCAAGGATCGGCGCACACGCAAGCCGTGAGATCAGTACGAAGAGTGACGACGAGGCACACGCACGTGCGACCTCCTCGACGAGCAGCGCGTAGGCGATCAGGTCACCACCATCGCCGCCGTGCTCGACGGGGTACGGCAACCGGATGAAGCCGGAATCCCGGTACGCCTCGAACGAGCGGCGGGGGTACTCCCCGAGCTCGTCGACCTCCGCCGCGTTCGGTGCGATCTGCTCGTCGGTGAAGCGCCGGAGCGCGACCCGCAGCGCTTCGTGCTCATCGGAGAGGACGAACTCGCTCATCGCGCCGCAGACTAGCGGCGGACCCTGACCCGCCTGTCAGGTGTGCGACGGGGTGACGGACGTTCGACCCTCGACTCGCGCGCGGATGTCGCGCCGCAGCATTTCGATCCGCTCGACCAGCGAGCCAGGAATGCGGCGCAACACGTCGAGGTCGACGCCGTCGC
>JANOWV010000135.1:0-9550 GCA_031418075.1 Actinomycetes bacterium | reverse complement strand
TTCCGAACTCCCCGTGATGCCCGAGGTGCGCCGATCGTGACCAGGCACCAGTGACCGGCACCAGTGACCAGGCACCAGTGACGAGTGACCCATGACCAGTGAGCGGGAGTACCGGGAGGCGAGCGACGCCCAGCTCGTCGTCGCGGTCGGGCGCTTCCACCAGGCCGCGCTTGCCGAGGCCTACCGCCGTCATGCCGGCGCGGCGTTCGGTCTGGCGCTGCGCATCACGAACGATCGGGCACTCGGGGAGGAGGTCGTGCAGGAGGTCTTCCTCCGCCTCTGGAACGATCCGGAGAAGTTCGACCCGGCGCGTGGCTCCCTGCGGTCGTACCTCCTCGCGCAGACCCATGGGCGCTCGGTCGACCTGGTCCGGGCCGAATCCTCGCGTCGGGCCCGCGAGGAGCGGGGCGCGCGGCGGGATCGGGGAACCGACTACGACCTGGAGCGTGAGGTCTGGGACCTCACCTTGGCCGAGCACCTGCGCGACGCGCTCGGCGAGCTGAGTGACGACGAACGTTCGGCCATCGAGCTCGCGTACTTCGGCGGCCACACCTATCGCGAGGTCGCGTCGCTCCTCGGGCAACCCGAGGGCACGGTGAAGAGCCGGATCCGGTCGGGGCTCGGGCGCTTGCGCTCCACGCTTGTCGCGACCGGTGCGATCGGGACGGGGGAGCCATGGCTCGAGAGCTGACCCCCCACGACATCGAAGAGCTGCTCGGCGCGTACGCGCTCGACGCGCTCGACGACGGCGACGAGCGCGTGCAGGTCGAGCTGCACCTCGAACGGTCCGCGTCAGCAGCCGACGAGGTCGCGGAGCTACGGGAGGTCGCGGCGCTGCTCGCGTCCGCCGGTTCGTCGGATCCACCGGACGGTCTGTGGGAGCGCATCGAGAAGGCGCTCGAGGCCGAACCGCCACGGCTCGTGCTCCCGCTCGCGACCGCGCGGGCCGCTCGATCGCGTCGCGGGATGGGTCTGCGCATCGCCGCCGCGGTCGCAGCCGCGAGTGCCGCGGCAGCCGTGGTCACCGCGTTGGTGGTCTCCGACGAGATGTCGCAACAAGAGCAGCGCCTGGCGAGGGTCGAGGCCCAGGTAGGGAGCGCGGCGACACGACGCGCCGCGTTGGTCGCGATGGCGAGCCCCGACGCCCGGATGGTGTACCTGGAGTCGGCTGACGCGAACGGCAGCGGGAGTGCGAGCGCGACGGTCGTTGCGATGCCCGATGGGGACGCTTTCTTGATGGCGGAGCAACTCCCGGCGCTCGTCCGGGGCCGGACGTACCAGCTGTGGGCGATGACCGGCGACCACGCCGCCCCGACATTGCTCTCCACGGCGATCCTCGGACGCCGAGTCGACGTGGTGGCGTTCCACGCGCCCCACGGGAGCATCGGGTTCCTGATCACCGATGAGGCCACACCGGGGGCCACCACTCCGGTGCGCTCGAGGGTGCTCTCCGGCGAGTTCGCCTGAGCCCTCGCGCCTGCTCGGAACGGGAGCCGCCGTGGCCGCTCGAGAGCGGCCGCGTGAGAGCGGCCGCGCGAGAGTGGCCGGGTGAGTCTCGGCGTCTACGTCCACATCCCGTTCTGCGCAACGCGCTGCGACTACTGCGACTTTGCGACGTGGACCGACCGTGACGCGCTGGTCGACGACTACGTGGAGGCGTGCCGTGCCGATCTCGCGCGATGGCGCGATCGCGGTGTCCTCAGTGCCGCCACCTCGGTGTTCTTCGGGGGCGGGACCCCGTCGCTCCTGCCGGCCGAACGCCTGCTCGCGATCCTCGCCGAGATCCCTCGTGCGCCGGGCGCCGAGGTGACGGTCGAGTGCAACCCCGACGCCGCCGAGGCCGCGAAGCTCGCGGCCTACCGGTCCGGCGGGGTGACGCGCCTCTCGTTCGGGGTCCAGTCGATGCAGCCCCACGTGCTCGCCGCGCTCAACCGCACCCACGACCCGGCGAACGTCGGGCGGGCGGTCGCGGCGGCCCGGTCCACCGGGTTCGAGAGCTTCAACCTCGATGTCATCTACGGCACGCCGGGGGAGTCCGTCGACGACTGGCGGGACACGTTGGACCGGGTCCTCGAGCTCGATCCGCCGCACGTGAGCGCGTACGCGCTGACGATCGAGCCGGGCACGGCACTGGGTCAGCGGGTGGCGGCAGGGGCGCCGGCACCCGACGACGACGACCAGGCCGAGAAGTACGAGATCGCCGACGACCGCCTCGGCCACGCCGGACTCGACTGGTACGAGGTGTCGAACTGGGCGCGCGCCGGGCACGAGTGTCGCCACAACCTCCTCCACTGGTCGTGCGGCGACTACCTCCCGATCGGCTGCGCCGCGCACGGCCATCGCGATGGTCGGCGATGGTGGAACGTGCGGACACCGGAGCGCTACCTCGCACTCGTGGCAGCCGGCGACGATCCCACGGGGGGAGCCGAGGAGCTCGACGAGTCGCAGCGCGCCGAGGAGCGCTTCGCCCTCGCACTCCGGACCGCAGCCGGCGCGCAGCTCCCCGACGGCGACGACGTTGCGTCCGAAGGCCTGCCTTCAGGGCGCTTGGCGGACGAGTGCGCCGCGCTCGCGGCCGCGGGGCTCCTCGAGCTCGTGGGGAGGCGCATCGTGCTGACCCGCCGAGGGCGTCTGCTCGCGACCGACGTGACGGCCCGTCTCCTCGTCGCAGCCTCCGGCCGCACCACCGGTACGACCGTGCTCACTGCGAACCAGCCCTCCACGAACTGGCCCTCCACGACCGGCCCCGTCGGCGTGCCCACCGGCCCAGTCGTGCCGGGGGGAGCGTCGTCGTCGCCGGTCGGCTGGCACTCGGTACCATTGAGTGCCAGACCGTGACCCTGTACCGATCCCGGGCGTGCGCCCCGGCCGGAGAGGACCCACACCCGTGACCGAGCACCCGGATCTCGACGATCGCAAGGCGGCCATCCTTCGGGCCGTCGTCGAGGAGTATGTCGAGTCCGCCCAGCCGGTCGGCTCCCAGGCCATTGCGGAGTCGAGCGGCCTCGGGGTCTCGAGCGCGACCGTCCGCAACGAGATGACCATCCTGGAGCGCGACGGCTACCTCGTGCAGCCGCACACGTCGGCAGGTCGCGTTCCCACCGACCGCGGCTACCGCTTCTTCGTCGACCACTACACCGGTTCGGGGGCCCTGCCTGCCTCGCAGCGTCGTGTCGTCTCTGACTTCTTCGCCTCCGCGCACCGGGCGCTCGAGGACCTCCTCCACGAGACGAGCGTCTTGCTGTCGCGGGTGAGCCACCATGCGGCGGTGGTCGTCGGTCCCCAGCCCGACGCGGCTCGCGTGCGGAGCGTCCAGCTCGTGGCGCTGCAGGCTCGGGTCGTGCTCGCAGTTGTCGTGCTCTCGAACGGCGCGGTCGAGAAGCAGGTGCTCAGCCTCAACGCCGACCTCGACGAGACGCGCGTGACTGCCGCCACCGCTGCGCTCGACACCCAGCTCCGGAACTGCCCCTGGGGGGATCTTGCCGAGGTGCGCGCCACGGGTGAGCCCGAGGTCGACGCCCTCGTGCTCGAGGCGCGCGACGCGCTTGCCCACCGTTCGGGCGACGAAACTCCGGAATCGGTCTTCGTGGGCGGCACGAGCCTCCTCGCTGCTGAGCAGTCGGCCTTCGCCAAGCGTGAGCGCGCGGCTCGGCTGCTCGAGATGCTCGAGCACCAGGTAGTCGTCGTCTCGATGGTGCGAGAGCTGCTCGACCGCGGCACCACTGTGAGCATCGGCTCGGAGAACAGCATCGCCGAGCTCCGCGACTGTTCGATCGTGCTCGCGCCGTACGAGGTCGAGGGGAGCCCGGCCGGCGTGATCGGCGTGCTCGGCCCGACGCGCATGGACTACCGCCACGCGCTGTCCGCCGTGTCGGTCGTCTCCGACCAGCTCGGCCGCCACCTCTCGTGAGCCGCGACTACTACGAGGTGCTCGGCGTCGCCCGGAACGCGACCGATGCCGAGATCAAGCGCACCTTCCGGGAAGCCGCGCGGCGGTCGCACCCCGACGGCAACCCCGACGACCCGACTGCCGAAGAGCGCTTCAAGGAGATCAGCGTCGCCTACGAGACGCTGTCCGACCCGGAACGCCGGCGTCAGTACGACATGTTCGGCGAGACCGGTCGCCGCGGCGGCGCGGGTGGCGACGCGTTCGGATTCGGCGACATCTTTGAGTCGTTCTTCGGTGGTGGCGGTGGCGGCGACCCGTTCGGACGGCGGGGACCTTCCGGACCGACTCGCGGTTCCGACCTCGAGGTGCTCGTCGAGCTGACCCTGCACCAAGCCGCGTTCGGCGAGACGATCCCGATCGACGTGCGCCTGCCGGTCGGCTGTACCACCTGTGACGGGTCCGGGTGTGAGCCGGGGACCCATCCGAGCACCTGTGAGGCGTGCGGGGGGAGCGGTGAGGTGCGCCAGGTGCGCCGGTCGATCCTCGGCCAGATGATGACGTCATCACCGTGCGCGGTCTGCGACGGCACGGGGCAACAGATCATGTCGCCGTGCTCCGCCTGTCGTGGCGGCGGCCGCGTGCAGGCCGAGCGGACGATCGAGATCGAGGTTCCCGCTGGTGTCGACGACGGGCAGCGACTCCGCCTCACCGGTCGCGGGGCCGCTGCGCCGCGCGGTGGACCGCCGGGCGACCTCTACGTCAGCCTGCGCGTCGCGCACCATCCGGACTTCGAGCGTCGGGGCGACGACCTCCTCACGTCATTGCCACTCTCGGTCGCGCAGGCCGCGCTCGGGACCGTGGTGGAGGTCCCGACGCTCGAGGGAACCGAAGAGCTGGTCGTCCCTCCCGGTACGCAACCGGGCCAGGTGTTCCGGATCAAGGGTGCCGGCGTGCACTCGCTGCGCGGTCGGGGGCGCGGGCACCTGCTGGCCCACGTCGAGGTCGAAGTTCCGGCGCGGATGGGCGAGGAGGAGGCCGCACTCTGGCATCAGATCGCCGATCTCCGGGGCGAGGTGGTGTCGCCGCCCGAGAAGGGTGTGCTCTCGCGGCTCCGGTCCGCGCTCAAGTAGCGCGCGATGGGTGGCGGGCCGGAGTCCGCCGGCGCGGTTGCGCACGTCCTCGTCGACGCGCTCGACGAGGAGCTGCTCGTCGATGGGGCCGACGGTCACCACCTCGCGCGTGTCCGACGCATCCGCCCCGGCGAGGTGGTCACGGCCGCGGACGGCGCAGGAACGTGGCGCGTGTACGTGGTGCACGAGGTGGCCGAACGGAGCCTCGGACTGCGCGCGGAAGGGCCGACGCGTGTCGCCGAACGCGGAGTGCCCGAGGTGACGGTGGCGTTCGCGCTCACGAAGGGTTCGAAGCCCGAGGTGGTCATGCGACAGCTCACGGAGGTGGGGGTCGATCGGATCCTGCCGGTGGTCGCGGCGCGGTCGGTCGCGCGACCGGTCGCTGCTCGCACCGACGCCTTCACCGTTCGGATGCGCCGCGTCGCCCGCGAGGCGGCGATGCAGTCCCGCCGGGCCTGGCTGCCCGAGGTCGAGGCGCCCGCACCGCTCGGTGCGCTTGCCGGGCGGCCCGACCTGGTCGTGGCCGAGCTCGGCGCCGGGCCGGCCGAGGCGTTGGCCCACCCCGGACCCGCGGGATGGACGTTGCTCGTTGGCCCAGAAGGGGGATTCGTCCCCGAGGAGCTCGCGGAGCTGGGCCCGCTGGGGCATCTGGGGCTGGGTCGCCACGTCCTGAGGGCCGAGACGGCGGCGGTCGCGGGGGCCCTGGCGCTGGTGCGGTTGCGTCAGGAGTAGCCGAACCGGGAAATTGGCCACGGAGCGTGGGATCGACCCGTGGATTCATGCTACGGTGAGCGCGTTCGTCCGGCTGGGAGAGAGTCCATTGAGCGTTGTTGCTGCGGCTGAGATCGGGGAGCGCCTGCGCGCGATCAGGCGCCAGCAGGGCTTGTCCCTGCACGACGTTGAAGCTCGTTCCAAGAAGGAGTTCAAGGCCTCCGTCCTCGGGGCCTACGAGCGCGGCGAGCGCGCACTCTCCGTGGGCAGGCTGTTGCGACTCGCCGAGCTGTACGACGTGCCGGCCGACCAGCTCCTGCCGCGTGAGGACGCTGTCGACATCGATCTCACCAAGCGTCCCGCCGGCGAGCCCGTGCCCGGGTTCACCATCGACCTCGTGCGCCTGAACCAGCTCGACGATGCCGACGCCCAGGTGCTCTCTCGGTACGCGGCGACGATCCAGCTGCAGCGTCAGGACTTCAACGGGCGCATGCTCACGATCCGCTCCGATGACGTGCGCGTCCTCGCGGCGGCGCTCGGGCGCAAGCCGACGGACCTGGCGGTACGTCTCGACGAGCTTGGTCTCCGAGCGGCGATCTGAGCGATCCCGGCTACGCTGCGGACGACGTGTCCGCACCGTCGTTGACCCAGCTGAAAGTGTCGATCCCGGGCAACCACCTCATGGTGGGGCTGCTCGGCCATCGCGACCAGCTGCTGAAGATCGTCGAGTCCTCCTTCCCCGTCTCGATCCATGTGCGCGGGAACGAGATCACCATCAACGGTGCACCCGACGATGTCCAGCGGGTCGGACGACTCTTCGAGGAGCTGGTCGTGCTGCTCGATGGTGGACACGCAATCGACGCCGAGGGACTGGGACGATCCATCGACATGCTGAAGGCCGACGAGCTCCCGTCCGTGGTGCTGGGTACCGAGGTCCTCCAGGGACGTAAGCCCGTGCGCCCGAAGACCGCGGGGCAGAAGCACTACGTCGACGCCGTGCGCGACCACACGATCACCTTCGCGATCGGCCCCGCCGGAACCGGGAAGAGCTATCTCGCGGTCGCGCTCGCGGTGCAGGCGCTGCAGTCCAAGGAGATCAATCGGATCATCCTCACGCGTCCCGCGGTCGAAGCCGGTGAGCGTCTTGGGTTCCTGCCTGGCGACATGCTCGCCAAGGTCGACCCGTACCTGCGCCCGCTCTACGACGCGCTCTACGACATGCTCGACACTGAGGTCGTGTCCCGGCTCATGGAACGCGGCACGATCGAAGTCGCGCCACTCGCCTTCATGCGCGGCCGCACGCTGAACGACTCGTTCATCATCCTCGACGAGGCGCAGAACACCACACCCGAGCAGATGAAGATGTTCCTCACCCGACTCGGCTTCGGCTCGAAGGTCGTGGTGACTGGTGACGTCACCCAGATCGACCTCCCCGAGGGCCGGGGGCGATCCGGGCTGCTTGCGGTGCGTGACATCCTGCGCGACGTCGCCGATCTCGCGTTCGTCGAGCTGGATCGGGGCGATGTGGTCCGCCACAAGATCGTCCAGGACATCGTGCATGCATACGAGCAGGCCGATGACGAACGCGCACGATCGTGACGCTCCCTCCGGCCGCGATCCAGGTGTTCGGCTCCGACGAGCAGGACGCCGTCGACGTCGACGTCTTGCGTTGGCTCCGGCTCGCCCAGCTCGTGCTGCGCGCCGAGCGAGTGCCGCCCGACGCCGAGGTGTCCCTCGTCTTCATCGATCGCGCCACGATCGCCGACCTCAACCAGCGCTACCTCGACGGTGACGGACCCACCGACGTGCTCGCGTTCCCGCTCGGCGACGACATCCCGAGCACGGGTCGTGCCCCCGATGTCGGAGGGCGGGGACCGGGGACACCGGCCAGTCCCGACGAGCCGCCGGTCGTGCTCGGGGACGTCGTGGTGTGTCCCGAGGTCGCGCGGGAACAGGCGCAGAGTGCCGGCAAGGCGCTCGACGACGAGCTCGCGTTGCTTGTGGTGCATGGGCTGCTCCACCTACTCGACTACGACCACCACGATCCCGACGAGACTGTGGTCATGCGACGCCGCGAGACCGAGCTCCTCGAGCAGTTCCGGATCGCGGAGCTCGACGTGCCGGAAGGAGGGAACAGCGATGACCACCAGTGACTGGTTGCTCCTCGGCGTCGTCATCGGGCTCTTCCTCTTCTCGATCCTGCTCGCGCTCTCCGAGATGGCGTTCGCTCGCATGAGTCTGATCCGCGCCCTCGCCCTCGAGGACGAGGGCCGCAAGGGCGCAGCCCGCCTGGCGAAGATGCTCCAGCAGCCGGAGCGCACCATCAACACGCTGCTGCTCCTCCTCCTGGTCTCACAGCTCACGTCGGCGAGCCTCATCGGGGTCATCCTCGAACGCCAGGCGGGCGCCTCCGGCGTGCTGATCGGGCTCGTGCTCCAGATCGTGATCTTCTTCGTCGTAGGTGAGGTTGCGCCGAAGACCTACGCGATCCAGCACACGGACCGCGCCGCCTTGGCGGTGTCCGGCTTCCTCGCCGCAATCACCAACTTCCCGCCGCTGCTCCTGTTGTCACGCGGGCTCATCGGGCTCGCGAACGTCGTCCTCCCCGGGAAGGGGATCAAGACCGGCCCGTTCGTCACCGAGGAGGACCTCCGCACGATGGCCGATGTCGCGGCCGACGAAGAGGCCATCGAGCTCGAGGAGCGCCAGCTCATCCACTCGATCTTCGAGTTCGGCGACACCCTCGTGCGCGAGGTGATGCTGCCCCGTCCCGACATGATCGCGATCGAAGCCGATGCCACGGTGGGGGAGGCGGTCGAGCGTGCGATCGAAGGCGGGTTCTCACGCATCCCCGCCTACGAAGAGACCACCGACAACATCGTGGGGCTCGTGTACCTCAAGGACCTCGTGCGCAGCGAGCGCGCCGACGGCGGTTCAGGCTCGGTCCGGGGTTCGCTGCGGCCCGCGGTGTTCGTCCCCGAGCAGAAGCACGTTGCCGAGCTGCTCCGGGAGATGCAGGCGAACCAGTTCCACATGGCGATCGTGATCGACGAGCACGGGGGCACGGCCGGCCTCGTGACACTCGAGGACCTGCTCGAGGAGATCGTGGGTGAGATCACCGACGAGTACGACGTCGAGTCACCCGGGATCGAACGGCTCGCCGACGGTGCCCTGCGGGTTCCCGGTCGTCTTCCGATCAGCGACCTCAGCGAGGAGCTCGACCGCGAGATTCCCGACACCGAGTGGGACACCGTCGCCGGACTCGTGTTCAACCTGCTCGGTCATGTCCCGGTCGAAGGGGAGACAGTCGGCTTCGAAGGGCTGCACTTCTCGACCGAGCGAGTCCAGGGCCGGCGGATCGCGTCCGTCGTGATCCGCCGCGTGGCTCCCGATGAAGATGGCGATGGCACTGGCGACGGCGACTCCGGGGTCGACGACACCAGCGCACCATGAGCTTTCGGTCCGGGTTCGTCACGCTCGTCGGGCGCCCCAACGTCGGCAAGTCGACGATGGTGAATCGCGTCGTCGGTTCCAAGGTCGCCATCACATCCTCCCGACCCCAGACCACCCGAACGACGGTGCGCGGCGTGCTGACGACGACCGACCACCAGGTCGTGCTGCTCGACACCCCGGGGCTGCACAAACCGCGCACGGCCCTGGGCAAGCGGACCAACGACCGGGCGCTCGCGACCCTCGCCGAGGTCGACGTGGTCTGCCTGCTCGTCGAGGCGAACGCGCCGATCGGTGTCGGCGACCGGATCGTCGCCGATCTGGTGCAGGCGGTCGCGACCCCGAGGATCCTGGTGCTCAACAAGGTGGA
>JANOWV010000134.1:0-2177 GCA_031418075.1 Actinomycetes bacterium | reverse complement strand
TGAGGACACCTTCCACGAGCAGCTCGACGGCGCGCGTCGGCACCCCTTCGGCGTCGAACGGCGTCGCGCCGAAGGATCCCGCGGCGGTCGGGTCGTCGGTGAGCGACACGCAGTCCGCTGTGACCAGCTCACCGAGCCGATCAACGAACATCGATCGTCCCTTCGCGACGCTCTCCGCGCCGAGCGCAGCCCCGATGATCGCGAGGAGCGACCGTGTCACCAGGGGGTCGAACACCACGGGAAGTGCGCGGGTCGGCGGCTGCGTCGCCCCGAGCAGTCGGACCGCCCGTTCGGCAGCATCTCGGCCGGCCACCTCGGGATCGAGGTCGGCGAAGCCCCGACCGGCGGAGAAGCCCGACCCGGTACGGGTCTCGGCGCCGGTCCCCACCATCGCGTAGGACGTCACTGCGCACGTGGTTCGTCGACTCCGGGCCTCCACTCCGTGGGAGCTGGCGAGCGCGATCTCGACGGCGGTATCGCCGTAGCGGGCCGTCTCTACCGCGCGGACCCGCGAGTCGGCGGCTCTCGTCGCGGCTTCTACTTCGAGGGCCAGCGCCACCTTGGCGTCGGTTGCGGTCGCGAGCAGGTCGTCACGCCACAGATCGAGATCGGCAACCGGATGCGCGCAGTCGTCGCGACCGGGCATCGCGACGAACTCGTCAGGTGTCGCGAACCGTGCGTTGTCGCGTGCCTCGGCGAGCGCCTCGTCGACGACGTCGGCGTCGAGAGAACCGGCCCACGCGAATCCCTGCCGACCGTCGGTGAGCACCCGCACGCCGACACCCGCGCGCTCGGCAACCACGAGCGCCTCGACGGCACCCGCATGCACCTTCACCTCGGTCTCACGGCTGCGCGAGACGTAGGCCTCGATCTCCTCACCGTTCGCACCGCGCCCGACCACCGAGCGGGCGACGGCGAGAAGATCGTCCGTTCGGTTGCCGTTCGGGTCGCGCGTCGACTCAGCCACGCGCCGTTCCGCCGACCGTCAGCTCGGCGACGCGCAGCGTCGGCTGCCCCGAAGAGACCGGGACGCCCTGCCCGTCCTTGCCGCACGTTCCGGCCCAGGTGTCGAAGTCGTTGCCGACCGCGTCGACGAGACGCAGGGTCTCGGCACCGTTGCCGATGAGCTGGGCCGCGCGCACCGGTTCCGTGATCTCGCCGTGCTCGATCAGATATGCCTCGGTCACACCGAACACGAAGTCGCCGGTCGCGGTGTTGACCTGCCCACCGCCGAGCGCGGCGCAGTACAGCCCGTGCTCGGTGTCGGCGATGATCGCTTCGGGGTCATCGGTGCCGGGGAGGATGTAGGTATTCGTCATCCGTACCATCGGGAGGTCGTGGTACGTCTCCCGGCGCCCGTTCCCACTGCTCAACCGCCCTTCCTTGCGCGCCCGGAGGAAGTCCCACATGTAGTCCGTGAGGATCCCGTCCTCGATGAGGACGTTGCGTTGGGTCGGCGTTCCCTCGTCGTCGATCGATGCCGTGCCCCACTCGCGACCGTACGTCCCGTCGTCGACGAGGTTGACGATCGGCGCCGCGACCTGCTCGCCCGTGCGGCCGCGGAAGACCGACGCATCGCGACCGACCAGGTCGGCTTCGAGCCCATGGCCACACGCCTCGTGGAAGAGCACGCCACCGGCTCCTCGCCGCAGGACGACCGGGAGCCGTCCGGTCGGGGCGGGGCGGGCCCGCAGCATGGTCAGGGCCCGGTCGGCAGCCGTCCGCGCGACCTCCTCCGGGTCGACCTCGTCGAACAGCTCGAACCCCATCGTGCGGCCCGGCGCCTCGGTCCCGGTCTGCATCCCGGTGTCGCCGGCCGCCACGCACTGCACGAAGAACCGAGTGCGCACCTGATCGTCGTCGGCGAGCAGGCCGTCGGAGTTCGCCACGAGGATCCGCCGCCGGCTGTCGGCGTACGAGGCGCTGACCTGACGGATCGAGTCGCTCCGACCCCGAGCCGCGGCGTCGGCGGTCGCGAGGAGCTCGACCTTCCGGTCCTTCGACACCGACTCAGGTGGGACGACGACGTCGCCGTGCTCCGTCGGGCGACGCTCCAGCGCGACGACCCGCTCGGTTCCACCCGTGTCGCGGGCGGCGGCCGCGGCGGCGCGCGCCGCCTCGTGCAACCCGGCCTCACTCAGGTCGGCAGTGTGCGCGAATCCCGTCGTATCGCCGCG
>JANOWV010000133.1:0-5604 GCA_031418075.1 Actinomycetes bacterium | reverse complement strand
TCCGCCACCTCTCATGACCGGGCTCTCATGACCGGGCTCTCATGATTGGGCTCCGGCGCGGCCCTCGGCCTGGGCCAGGACGTCGCGGTAGCGCGCCGACGACTCGAGCAGGCTCTCGTGGGTCCCTTCGGCGACGATCCGGCCTCCGTCGAGGAGCACGACGCGATCGGCGAGCGCGATCGTCGCGGCGCGGTGGGCGATGATCAATGTCGTCCGACCGTGCATGACTTCCTGCAGGGCCGAGCGGATCTCGTGCTCCTTGGTGGGATCGACCGACGACGTCGCGTCGTCGAGGATGAGGACACGCGGGTCGGCGAGCACGGCCCGTGCGATCGCGATCCGCTGACGCTGGCCACCCGAGAGCGAGAAGCCCTGCTCGCCGATGACGGTGTCGAGCCCCTCGGGCAGCGCCATCACGAACTCCTCGGCGCCTGCGAGACGCGCCGCGCGCCGCACCCGCTCGAGACTCGCCTCCGGATCGGCGAACGCGATGTTCTCGGCCACCGTGTCGGTGAACAAGAAGGTGTCCTCGAACACGATGCCGACGCTGCGACGGAGCTCACGGACCCTGACCTCGCGCACGTCGATCCCGTCGAGCAGTACCCGACCTTCGTTCACGTCGTAGAACCTCGACACAAGCCGCGCGACCGTCGTCTTGCCGCTCCCGGTCGCGCCGACGACGGCGACCGCTTCCCCACCCGGGATCACGAGGTCGAAGCCCCCGAGCACCGGCGGCCCGTCGCCGTAGCGGAACGCTACGCCCTCGAAGCGCAGCTCACCGGTTGCGGGGACCGGTAGTGCGACGGGATGCGGCGGGTCCACCACTGCCGGGTCGGTCGAGAGGATCTCGTGGATCCGTCCCGCCGACGCGGAGGCCCGTGTGGCCTGGGCGACCACCATGCCGGCCATCCGCATCGGCCAGATCAGCATCAGCACGAACGAGTTGAACGCGACGAGATCACCAATCCGCAGATCACCGTCGAGGACGAGGTGCCCGCCGTACCAGAGGATCGCGACGAGCGCGAGCGCCGGGAGGAAGTCGACCAGCGGGAGGAAGCGAGAGCGCAGGCGCGCGGCCTCGAGCGCGCGAGCCAGCACGTCGTCGGCCTCGGCCTGGAGTCGGCGGGCCTGGAGCTGCTCGGCACCGAAGCCCTTCACCACGCGCACCCCTGCGACCGTCTCCTCGACGACACCCGAGAGGTCACCGAGCTCCTCCTGGAGGGCCAGCGAGATCGGCGCGATCCGGCGGCTGAACCGCGTCGCGGCGATGTTCAGAAGGGGCAGCGCGCCGAGTGCGAGCAGCGCGAGCGTGACGCTCTTCAGCATCATGATGACGACGACCGCGAGCAGGATGAGGAGGCTCGCGGTGAGCAACGGGAGCAGGACGACCACCTGGTTCACCTGCTGGATGTCGGTGTTCGCCCGCGCCATGAGCTGGCCCGTCTGGGCTCGGTCGTGGAACGCGAAGTGGAGTCGCTGCAGATGGGCGAAGAGGCGCTCGCGCAGGTCGGTCTCGACGCGGTACGAGATACGGAACGCGGCATAGCGACGAGCGCCGGTGCCGATCGCCTGGAAGGCGCCGACGACGACGATCAGCAACGAGAACTTCAGGATCGCGTCGCCGTCGCGGGGCAGGATGCCCTGGTCGATCGCTGCCGCCGCGAGGAGCGGAACCGACACCTTTGCGGCCGTCCACCCGACACCCGAGAGCACGCCACCGATGACCCAGGCCCGCTGGCTGCGGAGCGCGCCACGCATGAGCCGCCAACCGGCCCGTCGCAGCTCGCGCTCCCGATCCACCGCTCCCGGCTTTCGCTCCGGACCCGGGCTTCCGGGCCTCTCGATGGGACTTCGTCCCCGGCAGCGAGGCTCGGGGCGTTGGCTCAGGGTACCAGTGGGGTTGGCGTCGACTTCCGTGACTTCAGGCCGGCTCCGGCGCGTCCGCCGGCCGGTCGGGGAACAGCTCCGCGACCATCTCGGCGAGCGCGGCGGCATCGGTCGACGCGTCGCCGACGAACGCCAACGCACGGTGACCGGCGTCAGCAAGCGTCCGCATCAGCGCGCCGGTCGCCGCGGCATCGGTCCCGACCACGACGACCGCTGCGCCTTCAGTGGCGAGCGCGACCGCCGCGTCGGGCTCGAGGACGCTCACCACGACGACGCGGTCGGTCAACCGTCGTTGCACACGATCGTCCCCACGCGGCGGTGCACTCACGTCAGTCGGCGAGCCGCCCGTACTTCCCGCGGAAGAACAGCAACGGTGCGCCCTCCCGCTGCACGCCGAGGTCGAGGACCCGGCCGACGACGATGATGTGGTCTCCGCCGTCGTACTCGGCCCAGAACTCACAGTCGAGATACGCGAGCGTGTCGTGCAGCACCGGGGACCCGCCGACGCCGACGCGCCACTCGGTGTGGCCGAATCGGTCGGCGCCCTTCGCTGCGAAGAGTCCCGAGAGCTCCTCCTGGTGATCCCCGAGGATGTTGACCGCGAACCGCCGTGCCTTCTCGATCCGCGGCCAGGTCGACGAGGAGCGGCCGACGCAGAACAAGATGAGGGGCGGGTCGATCGAGACGGACGTGAACGAGTTCGCCGCCACACCCACCGGCTCGTCCTCGTCCATCGCCGTGATGATGGTGACGCCGGTCGCGAACTGACCGAGGACCTGACGGAACTCACCGGCGTCGGGTCGGTAGACCTGCTCGCCGTCGCCGTCGGTGCTCACGGCGTACCGACCGCGAGCTGGAGACCTTCGTTGGCCGCGACGATGTCGGGACCATCGGTCTCGGCCGAGAGGTCGGCGGCGTACGCGGCGATCGCATCGATGTCGGCGTCGCCGTGGCTCGGGCAGTGATGGAACAGCACCAGGGTCTTGACCCCGGCCTCCCGCGCCACGTGCACCGCGTAGTCGATCGTCGAGTGGCCGAAGTGACGCTTCGCTTCGTACTCGTGGGCGGTGTGCTGAGCATCGTGGATGAGCACGTCGACACCGTCGCAGAGCTCGAGGATGGAGTCGGGGATGAAGTCGTCGGCGTCGTCGGGAACGCACCCCGGGCCGTGGTCCGACATGTACGCGACCGATGCGCCTTCCTGCTCGACACGGAACCCGAGCGTGGGGTCGGTGTGGCGCACCCAACGGGACATGACTTTGGCGCCGTTCACGGCGAACTCGTCGTTGTTGGTGTCGAGGAAATTGACGGTTCCCCCGAGGTCGCTCGGGGTGATCGGGAAGTACGGCGGGCGCATCACGCCGGCGAACACGTCCGCGAGCGGGCCCTCTTCTTGGCGCGGGCCGTAGATGTCGACGAGGGCGTCGGGACGGAACACCGGCGTGAAGAAGGGGAAGCCCATGATGTGATCCCAGTGCAGGTGCGTGAGCAACACGGTGGCGCGGTAGGGGCTGGTGAACCGGTTTCCGCCGAGATCAGCGGCGAACCGCTCGGTGACGACGTCGCCGTACTCGCGCAGGCCGGTGCCGAGGTCGAAGACGATCGGGTCGTGCCCCGGCGCTTCGAGGGCGACGCACGACGTGTTCCCGCCGTAGCGCGCGTACCGGGCGCCGTCGCACGGGATCGAGCCGCGAACGCCATAGAAGGTGAGCTGCGCTTCCCCCTGCACACCAGGAGGATAGCCACGGGAGCGGCCGGCGAAACACCCCTCGGCGAGGCATCGCGACGCCGGGCGGGCGCGGGGGCGGGCGCGGGGGCGGGCGCGGGGGCTGCCGCGATCACGCGGCCCGGTCAGGTGACGACGCGGCGCTTGAACCCCCGGATCCCGAGCCACGTGAACAGCGACGTGAAGCCGAAGAGCGCGCCGTAGATCACCCACAGGCTCATGTGGGTCGACGGTGTGAGCGCGGCGCGAAACCCCTCGCTCATGTAGACGAGCGGGTTCACGAGGACGAACAGCTGGAGCCAGCGGATCGGCTCGAGCGCCGACCACGAGTAGTAGATGGCACCCAGGAAGGTGATCGGGAGCACGACGACGCCGAACAGGATCGGCACGTTGCGCGGCTCGAACTGCGTCCCGAACATGAGACCGAGTGCACCCGCCATGACGCACGCGAGCGGCATCAGCGTGATGAGCACCACCCAGTCGATCTCCAGGTTCACCGGCGTTGCCGGCACGAACGCTGCGATCGGGAACACCAGCACCGCCGAGCCGAACGAGATGATCGCTCCCGCGATGATCTTCTCGAAGGCGACCAGCGCGACGGGGAGCGGCGCGAGGACACGGTCCTCGATCTCGCGGGTGTAGCCGAACTCCTGGACCATCGGGAGTGCGACCGACTGGATGCCCTGGAACAAGATCGCCAGTGCGATCACTCCCGCGACGAGGAGCGTGGAGAAGGAGCCGCTCGCGTCACCCGTCGCCCCACCAACTCCCTGGCCGATCTTCGGGAACACATAGGTGAAGACGAACACCAGCAGCAGGGGCTGGAGCAGGGTGCGCGGCAGCACCTCGCGGAGGTTCCGCCTCGTCACCGTGAGGTCGCGGGCAAGGAGGGCCCAGAACGCGACGACCGAGGAGGCGCGGGGCGAACGTTGCGGGATCAGGTCGTGCGCGGGACTCGGGACCGAGGCCGGTTGCGGGGTGGCGGTCATTCCCGGAGATCCTTCCCGGTGAGGTCGATGAAGACGGTCTCGAGGGTGGGCTCGGTGATCGAGAGATCGGTGACCGTGAACCCACCACGATCGGCGGCCGCCACGACCGCGGGAAGCACACCTTGGGTTCCCTGCACCATCAGGCAGACGGTGTCGTCGACGCGCTCGGCGCGCCGCACCCCATCGACATGCTCACCGAGGTATGCGGCCATCGCGTCCAGGTCTGCAGTGGCCGACACGGTGACGATCGTGTCAGCTCCCGTTGCCCGCTTGAGCGCGGCGGGTGTGTCGAGCGCGAGGAGCTTGCCGTGGTCGATGATGGCCAGGCGGTCGCAGAGCTCGTCGGCCTCCTCCATGTAGTGGGTGGTGAGGAGGATCGTCTGTCCGTCGACGTGCAGCTCGCGGAGGATCTCCCACAGCGCGATGCGGCTCTGGGGATCGAGTCCGGCCGTCGGTTCGTCGAGAAAGAGGATCGCGGGGCGGTGCATGATCGCCCGGGCGACCATCAGGCGCTGACCCATCCCGCCCGAGAGTGCGAGCACGGGGACGGCAGCGCGATCGGCGAGGCGGAACTGCTGGAGAAGTCGGTCGGCCTCGGCCCGGGCCGTGCGGGACGTCATCCCGAAGAATCGGCCGTGGAAGTAGAGGTTCTCCCAGACGGAGAGCGACCGGTCGAGGGTGTTGGTCTGAGGGACCACGCCGATGACCTGCTTGGCCGCGACGGGATGCGCGACGACATCGATGCCACCGACGAACGCGCGACCGCTCGTCGGCAGCACGCGAGTGGTGAGCATCCCCGCGGTGGTCGTCTTGCCGGCGCCGTTCGGACCGAGCAGTCCGAAGATCTCCCCGGCTCGTACCGCGAGATCGAGCCCGTCGACCGCCCGGACGTCGCCCGGGTAGACCTTGGTGAGCTGCTCGGTGCGGATGACCTCAGTGGCAGTGACGGCGTTCAGCGGACGGCTACTCCGGCGATTCGTACGGACGCTGACGGGGTTTGGC
>JANOWV010000132.1:0-6561 GCA_031418075.1 Actinomycetes bacterium | reverse complement strand
TCGGGCGGCATCACCGCAGGCTAGGCATTCGCCTACTGTCGCAACGTCCGGACCCACCTGAGGAGCACGGCGTGCAACGGATCGTGGTCGCCACCGACGGGTCACCGACCGCCCAGCGGGCCGTCGCGTGGGCCGCCGACCTGGCCCGGCGGTTCACCGCCGAGCTGCTCCTCGTCGAGGTGATCACGCCGGATCCCGGCGACGATGCCGAGATCGACCCCGAGATCCTCGCCGCGGTGCAGGTCGAGCTCACCCGGGTCGCGCAGGCGGTCATCGGCCCCAGCGGGAGCGGGAGAGTGGTCGTCGACGACCGACCGGCGGAGGCGATCGTCGCAGTCGCGCACGAGTCCGGCGCCGACGTCATCGTCGTCGGGAACGCGGGCATGAGCGGCAACAAGAAGTTCCTGCTGAGCAACATCCCGAACCGCATCACCCACGCCGCGCACTGCACGGTGATCACCGTGAACACCGCCGAGCTCGACGGGAAGACCACGGTCGTCGCCGAGCCCGAGGTCCCCGACGACGAGCTCCTCCTCAGCGGCCGGGCCGCGAAGATCGCACGGGTCATCGGCAAGCAGGGGCTGGCCGAGCTGTTCAGCCGACGGAAGTCGGGACCGCACGACGAGGCCGTAGCAGAGAGCGCCAAGCGGCTGCGCGTCGCGTTCGAGGAGCTCGGACCGACGTTCTGCAAGCTCGGTCAGGTGCTGTCCACGCGGCCCGACCTCGTCCCGCCCGAGTACATCGACGAGCTCGCCGCGCTGCGCGATCAGGTGCCGACCCTCACCGAGGCCGAAGTCGTGAAGGTGATGGAAGAGGAGCTGCGCGTCCCCTGGGACGACGTCTTCGAGAACATCGACCACGAGCCCCTCGCCACTGGCTCCATCGCGCAGGTGCACCGAGCGACCCTGGCCACGGGTGAACGGGTCGTCGTCAAGGTGCAACGGCCAGGCGCGCACGACGAGATCACGCGCGACCTCGGACTCCTCGGCATGTTCGCCCGCAAGAGCGCGACTCGGCCCGGTCTGCGCCAGGTCGTCGACCCGGCAGCCGTGATCCAGCACCTCTCGGAATCGTTGCAGGCCGAGCTCGACTTCCGTCAGGAAGCAGCGAACATGGAACGGATGCGCGCGGTGCTCGACGTGTACCCGCGCCTCGACGTCCCCGCGGTCTACGCCGATTTCTCGACCAGCCGACTGCTCGTGATGGAAGAGGTGGGTGGCGGCCCGATCTCCGATGCCCCGGAGGGTCCCGAACGCTCCGAAGCCGCCCGCCAGCTCATCGAGTCGTACTACCGCCAGATCCTCACCGAAGGCTTCTTCCACGCCGACCCGCACCCGGGCAACCTCAAGTGGTGCGACGACAAGGTGTGGTTCCTCGACTTCGGGATGGTTGGCGAGGTGGGACCAGAGCTCCGAGAAGGGCTCGTGCTCCTGCTCCTCGCGTTCTGGCAGGAGGACAAGGGGTTCCTCGCGGAGACCGTGCTCATGCTGGGGGGCGAGGAAAGCAGTCCCGACATCGATCTCGCCGGTTTCCAGCTGGCGATCGGCGACCTGGTGAGCCGATACCGCCACCTCCCACTCCGCGAGCTGCAGCTCGGCCCGATGCTCCAGGACATCACCACCATCGCGGTGCGCTTCGACGTACCGCTCCCCCCGACCCTGATCCTCACGGGTAAGGCGCTGGCGCAGATCCAGCACGCGACCGCCGAGCTCGACCCCGACATCGACCCCTTCGCGGTCGCAGGCAGCTATCTGGCCCGCGCCACGTTCGACAAGCTACGCGGCGTCATCCACCCCGAGCAGGTCCTCTACGAGGGGCAGAAGCTGCGCACGCGGGCGGCACGGCTGTTCGAGTCGTTCGAGCGGCTCGTGGGTGCACGCCCGGGCTCGAACCTCCAGGTGGAGTTCAAGGGGCTCGAGGGGCTCGAGACCAGCGTGCGGAGGGCGAGTCGGCGCCTCTCCCTCTCACTTGCCGGGGCCGGCGCGTTCGTGGCGACGGCAATCACCGCCGACTCGACCAACGTCGCAACCTGGGTGTCGCCGACGTTCGGCGGCGTGGCGGCCGTCCTCAGCATCACCCTGATCGCCGACATCTTCCGCGGGTACCGGCGCTAGGCCCGACTGCGCCCCAGAATCCGGCCAGGCCGCAGACGACCGACTAGGACGGGTCCGGCGGCGCCGCGTTCGCCCGACGGGTGGCGCGCACCACGATCCGCTCGATCACGAACGCCGCGGTCCCGAGGACGACACCGAGCAGCGCCCGGTCGAGCCCACGGACCATCCGCCGGAATGGGCTCCCGTGTCGCTTCCGCTCCGGATAGTGAACGTGGTACTGCGCCGCCATCCCGCGGAGCGTAGCGGTCAGTCCCGCACCGCGATCGGCCCAGATCAGGTCCGCCAGATCAGGTCCGCCAGATCAGGTCGGGGCGCCCGCGACTCCCGCGATCGGGAGACCGTTGGCTTCGCAGGCCAGACCGGCATTGATGCACGTGGCGACCCTCGACGCCAACACATCCTGATCCCAGGCGTTGAAGAAGTCGGCGTGCACGCTGTACTGACCACCGGACGACAACGTCACGCCGGGGCCGCCCTGGGTGGGGAACCGCGCCAGCATCTCGATCTGCGGCACGACGACGGGGTGCCCGACGTCGCAGCGTCCGTTGACCGCATACGACATGTGGCTCTTGTGATCCGTGCTGTCGAGGTTGACGCCGTCCCAACAGTTCGGGAACGTCAGGCGGAACCGCACGATGGTGCCCGGCGGGCAGGTGGGCACCTCCGCGGCCGTGAGGCTGGCGTTGCCGGCGTTGTCGACACAGCTCCACGACGTGATTGCACCCTGGGGTGCGGTGGCGTGCGAGTCGCCGGCGATGAAGCGGAGGCCGGCCGGGAACGGCACGACCTGCTGATACGTCGCCCGCGTACCCCGGTAGTAGAAGGACACGAGCTGGGGCGACACCGGAGTCCCCGAGACGAGGAGCGCGGGCGCCCAATAGGCCGCCTTGTCGGCGTTGGGCGTGCAGGTCGTCGCCGGAGCGGCTCGCAGGGAGTCGTAGGTCGACGACGCGTTGGTGGTGACGTTGCCGAGGAACTGGTGGAGGTGCGACACCCCGGGCTGACCGGGGAAGACGATCGGGTCGTCCGTCGCGGCATGACTGAACGTGCAGCGGCTGACGAAGCGGGCCTCGACCGGAGCGGGAGGCGGGGGTGGCGGCGGTCCCGGGCTGGGCCGAGGCCCACAGGCTGCCGCCAGGATGCCGATGGTGATGGCCATGACGGCCACCCGGTAGGTGTGCGTGCGTTGCATCTCGTGTCCCCTCGCTGCTGCGCCGCCCGGCTCAGTGTCCTGCTGTCATCGGCAGCCGACACCCCAGAAGTGAAGCGCGCGAGTGTGAGGGTTCGATCAGGTGTTCCTGAGAAGGTGCCCATCGACCTCGCCGAGGTACCGGTCCCGATCTTCGTCATCGAGGAACGACGCCAGGAACGAGTTCCTGGCCAGGCTGCCCACCTCGTCGCGGGTGAGGGCAAGCGCCTCGACGACGGCAACGTAATTGTCGGCCACGTAGCCGCCGAAGTACGCGGGGTCGTCGGAGCTCACGGTGACGAGCAGGCCGCGCCGCAACATGGTGGCGAGGGGGTGGTCGGCGATCGCGTCGAACACGCGCAGCTTCACGTTCGACAGCGGGCACACCGTGAGCGGGACCTGCTCGACCACGAGTCGCTCCACGAGCAGATCGTCCTCGACGCAGCGGACGCCGTGGTCGATCCGGGCCACGCCGAGCACGTCGAGCGCCTGGCGGATGTACTCGGGGGGACCTTCCTCGCCGGCGTGCGCGACGGCGAGGAGCCCCTCGGCGTGGGCACGTTCGAACACGGTGTGGAACTTCTCGGGCGGGTTCCCCGCCTCGGCCGAGTCGAGCCCGACGGCACTGATCACGTCCCGGTGCTCGAGTGCGCGCTCGAGCGTCGCCATCGCCGCGGCGGCGCTCTGGTCGCGGAGGAAGCAGCAGATCAGCCGCCACGAGATCCCGAGCTCCTGTTCCCCACTCCTCAGCGCGCGGCCGATCCCTCGGACGACCGTCGCGAACGCGATTCCTCGCTCGGTGTGGGTCTGGGGGTCGAAGAAGATCTCCGCGTGGCGGACACCGTCCGCGGCCGCACGCTCGAGGTAGGCGCGGGTGAGGTCGAAGAAGTCCGCTTCGGTGCGCAGCACATCGCACCCCGCGTAGTAGAGGTCGAGGAAGGACTGCAGGTCGTCGAAGACGTAGGCACGGCGGACCGCGTCGACATCGGCGTACGGGAGTGCCACGCCGTTGCGGGCGGCGAGGGCGAACATCATCTCCGGCTCGAGTGTCCCCTCGATGTGGAGGTGCAGCTCGGCCTTGGGGATCGTGCGTGCAAGCGCGACAGCGTCATTGTCGGAGTCCATCTCGCCATGGTCGCGCACCCGCCACCACCGGACCGGCGTCGCTACCATCACGTCCATGACGGCATCGGTCGAGCACTTCCCGGCGTCGGCAGATCCGGACGCGATCGTCGCTGCGATCGATCGGGACGGGGCCGCGATCGTCGAGGGGCTCCTTCCGCTCGACATGGTCGAACGGGTCAACGACGAGGTCGAGGCCGCGGTCGCCGCCGCCGATCCCGACGAGAGCTACTTCAACCCGGTGATGTCCGCGTTCCACGGTCAGCACACGAAGCAGGTCGCCGGGGTGCCGGGGATCTCACGCACCTTCGCCACCGACGTGATGTGTCACCCATTGCTCCTCGCGCTCTGCGACCGCATCCTCTTACCCTCGTGCGCCAGCTACCAGCTCAACCTCGGTCACCTCCTCCAGCGTGGCCCCGGCTCCGAAGAACAGTGGCTCCACCGCGACGAGGCCGTGTGGAGCGACCTTCCCCAGCCACACCCCGAGGTCCAGTTGGCGTCGGTGATCGCCTTCGTCGACTTCACCAGGGAGAACGGCGCGACCCGAGTCGTTCCCGGGAGCCACCGTTGGCCCGACCGCAACCTCACACCCGCGGAGCAGATGGCCAACCGCCAACCCCAGCCCGACGAGATCGCGTACGCGGAGATGCCGGCGGGCTCGGCGGTGGTGTACTCGGGTGGAACCATCCATGCCGGCGGTGCGAACTCCACGGACATCCCCCGGCGGGGCGCGCACCTCTCCTACTGCCTGGGCTGGCTGCGCACCGAGGAGGCCAACCTGCTGTCGGTCCCACCCGAGGTGGCACGTGCGCTGCCGCGCCGAGCCCAAGAGCTGCTCGGCTACGGGATGCACGACAGCATCCCCCGCGGCGGCGGCTACCTCGGCATGGTCCGCATGCAGGACCCCGTCGACCTCCTCGCCCGCGGCGACCTCTAGCCCCCACCCCCAGCCCTACCCGTTTGGCGTCGGAGAACCGTCGGGAGCACGGGTCGAGCGACGCCAAAGCGTTTGGGGTGGTCGATCGACCTAGGGTCGGGTCATGCATCCAGTCGTCGAACGCGTCATGGGCAAGACCCTCGTGCTCCACCAGTTCCTCTACGAGCGCACGGACGGACGGATCGGTGCGAGCCTCGGCGGTCGGCCGATGCTCCTGCTGCGCACCGTCGGTCGGAAGACAGGGGAGGCCCGCACCTCGGCGTTGCTCTACGTCACGGACGGCGGCGACCGGATCGTGATCGCCTCGAAGGGTGGCGCACCGAACCACCCCGGCTGGTACCACAACCTCGTGGCGCAGCCCGAGGTCGAGATCCAGGTCGGGCGGGAGCGGATCCCCGTACGCGCCCGCGTCGCCGAGGGCGACGAGCGTGCCCGCCTCTGGGCCAAGGCCGACGAGGTCAACAAGGGGCAGTACGCCGCGTACCAGTCACGCACCGACCGCGCCATCCCGGTCGTCGTCCTCGAACCTCGCTGAACAACCGCTACGGGGAGGCGAGGCCGATCTCGTACGCGTCCGGATCGGGGCGCGACGTCCACTCCCGGTAGGTCGACATGGGGTGGGGCCACTGGGTCACGATGCGACCGTTCTCGGCCCGGTAGTAGTTGTTGCAGCTCACCTGCCAGACCTCGACCGCGTCGAGATCTTCCTGGAGCTCGGCGTTGTACGCCTCCTCCACCTCGGGACGGACGTCGATCCATGCGAGCCCCTCGGCGTCCATCCGGGCGAGCTGGCGCATCACGTAGTCGACCTGCGCCTCGATCATGTAGAGGATCGAGCCGTTGTTCGTGTTGGGTCCGTAGAGCATGAACAGGTTCGGGAACCCGGCGGTGGTGATGCCGAGATAGGCGTACGCACCGCCGTCCCACGCTTCTGACAGCGCCGTGCCGTCCCGGCCGGTCACGTCGATCGCCGCCAGGTACTTCGTGGTGGAGAAGCCGGTGGCGAGGACGATCGTGTCGACGGCCCGGGTCGTCCCTTCGGCGGTGACGATCCCTTCCGGGGCCACCCGCTCGATCGCGTCGGTGACGAGCTCGACGTTGGGCCGGTTGAACGTCGGGTGCCAGTCGCTCGAGAGCAAGGGGCGCTTGCAGCCGTGGGGGAACGTGGGGGTGAGCCTGGCCCGGACCTCGGGGTC
>JANOWV010000131.1:0-3579 GCA_031418075.1 Actinomycetes bacterium | reverse complement strand
TGACGCTCCAACCCCCCGACGCGCCGCCGATGCGCGTCGTGAACACACCACTGCGTACCGTGTACCTCAAAGCGGGATCGGGCTACGTATACGACGGGACCTGGGGTCACGGCGTGTACCAGGGGCCGCTGAAGGTGGAGGGCCTGGTGCACGACGTCGGCGCACCGACCGAGCGCCTCGACCTCGCGATGCTCAACGAGACCCTCTGCCGTTTCGAGCTCGACAGCGGCGAGGTCGGCTACGGCATGCACGAGAACATGCTCATCGGGACCCACCACCCGACCGGGTTCCACTCCCCCGACGCCCTCGCCCCCTGACCTCGCCGTTTTGGCGTCAGAGATAGGCGAAATGCGCCTATCAGCGACGCAAGAACATCGGCTCTCGGGGGTGGCCGCCACACACGACCTGATCAGGTTCGGGTGAAGAAGAGCTGGAGCTCCATGATCCCCTGGTCCTCGATGGACAACACGGCGAACGATGACGGCTTGGCGACGTCGTAGTCGGCGAACGTGATCGGCAGCTGGCCAGTCACGACGATGACGCCTTCCGTCAGCTGGGCCTGGAGGTCGATCGTGACCGGTCGCGTGACGCCATGCAGCGTGAGCGTCCCCACCGCCTCGACGGTGATCGGCTTGCCCTCGGCCGGCACGGGGTCGAGCTCGATCGGTGCGGTGAGCTCGAAGGTTGCGTCGGGGAACCGCCCGGTCTCGATCGCCTGGTCACGCAGTGCGCCATCACGACGATCGCTGTCGCTGGCGAGCGCGGTGAGGTCGGCCACGATCGAGACGTCGGAGACCGTCGTGCCCTCGATCGTCAGCGATCCGTCGACCGCGGGAGTCCGCCCCACGGCAGTCTTCGCACCGATGTTGGCGAGCTCTTCCTGGACGCGGTACCCCACGAACGATGCCGTCCCTGCCGCGACGTCGCCGTTCGCGGTGTCGACGGTCCAGGCGCCGTCGAGCGAACCGTTGCCCGACGTTCGGGCAGGGTTCGTGCTCACGGACTGGGTCGCCGACTCGAGGTCGACCGCGGGCGGGGCGTCGTCTCGGAAGACGAAGTACCAGACACCGAACCCGAGCGCGGCGACGAGCACGATCGCGATGCTCGGGATGATCCAGCGACGCCGTCGGGGAGCGGGTTCGTCCATGTGTGCGAGTCTCGCGCGGGCCCCTGAGCGCAGCCTGAGCGTGCGATGATCGGCCGATGAGCACTCCACGGACGACACCGGGCGAAGAGGACCTCAGCGGACAGGTGGTGATCGTCACCGGAGCATCCCGCGGCATCGGCAAAGGGCTGGCGATCGGCCTGGCCGCCGCCGGCGCGTCCGTCGTCTGCGCAGCGCGCACGGTCGAGGAGGACCCCACCGGCCTCCCGGGCACGATTCACGCGACCGTCGACTCGATCCACGCCAACGGCGACGAGGGCATCGCGGTGCAGTGCGACATCGGCATCGAGGACGACATCGCTCGGCTGTTCGCATCGACCGTCGAGACCTACGGGCGCATCGACGTCCTGATGAACAACGCGATGGCCCCGACACGCGGCCTCTTCTCCGAGACGACGGCCGACGACTGGGACGAGTCGATGCGGGTCAACGTCCGCAGCCTCTTCCTCACCGCCCGGGCGGTTGTGCCGATCATGGAGTCCGGCGGCGGCGGCAGCATCATCAACATGTCGTCCGGTGCCGCGGAGATCGGCGTACAGGGGATGCCGCCCGGATACCTCGTCTACTCGGTCGCCAAGGCGGCGCTCGAGCGCTTCAGTGCGGCGCTGGCGGTCGAGGTGGCCGACCTCGGGATCGCGGTGAACGCACTGCGCCCCGGCGCGGTGAAGACCGAGCACACAACACACGAGCTCGGCGAGGACTTCGACTGGACCGGGTGGAAGACGCCAGAGGCCGTGGTGCCTGCCGTGCGCTATCTGTCGGTGCAACGCGGCGACGGCCTCACCGGACGCGTGGTCGACTCGACCCAGTTCGGGATCACCTGGCCCGAAGCACCCTGACCGGCAACGAGCAGTACCGAGACCCAGGAGAAGCCCGACCATGACCGACGACCCCCGTTCCCAACCATCACGGCGCCAGTTCCTCGGCGCGGGAATCGGTCTCGCCGCGACCGCCGCGATGGGGCGCGTGCCGTCGAACCCGGCGACGACCGATCTCGTCGAACGCGCGCTCGCCACCCGACCGCGCGGAAGCGATCTCGAGGCGATCGAGCACGTCGTGATCGTGATGCAGGAGAACCGGTCCTTCGACCACTACTTCGGGTCGTACCCGGCCGTGCGCGGGTTCGACGACCACCCGAAGGGCAAGCCGGGCGTCTTCTCCCAGCGGTGGCCCTCGACGAAGACCCATCCGAATGCCGGTCGGCTCCTCCCCTATCACCTCGACGGCGCCGTGGCGCTGCCCCAGTGCGCCGGGAACGCCGACGTCCCGACACATTCGTGGAAGCCCCAGCACGACGCGTGGAACAAGGGAACGCTCGACGCGTTCGTCACGACCCACGAGAAGATGCACTTCGATGGCCCGGAGCAGGGACCGCTGGTGATGGGCTACTTCACCCGCGCCGACCTCGCGTTCTACTACGCGCTCGCCGACGCGTTCACCATCTGCGACGCGTACCACTGCTCCGTCATCGGGCCGACGATGCCGAACCGCCTCTACGGGCTCTCGGCGACCATCGACCTGGATGGTTTGGACGGCGGCCCGGTCGTCGAGACCCCCGGCTTCGACAACGCCGCCGCCGCGGTCGGCAGCGTTCGGTGGGAGACGATGTTCGAGCGGCTCTCCGATGCCCACGTCTCGTGGAAGGTGTACCAGCCACCGGGTACCTCCGCGGGGCCCGGCCAGGACGACGCACTCGCACTCGGGTTCAACGCGCTCCTCTTCTTCGACCAGTACGTCAGCGATCCCACGTCCGACCTCTACCAGCGCGCATTCCTCCCGGCCTGGCCCGACGAGTTCACCGCGGACGTCGCGGCCGGGACCCTGCCGAGCGTGTCGTGGATGATCCCGTCGGTCGTCGACTCCGAGCACGCGTCGGCGGCGCCGGCCGTCGGCGAGCGCTTCGTGGGCCAGATCCTCTCCACCCTCGTCTCGAACCCGGAGGTGTGGGCGAAGACGGTCGTGCTCTTCGTCTACGACGAGAACGGTGGGTTCTTCGACCATGTCGCCCCGCCGACACCGCCACCAGGGACGCCGGGCGAGGAGCTGACGGTCCGACCGCTGCCGAAAGACGCGGGCGGTGTCGCCAGCCCCATCGGCCTCGGGTTCCGCGTCCCCGCCATGGTCATCTTGCCGTTCAGCCGCGGCGGCTACGTGTGTTCGGACACCTTCGACCACACGTCGCTGCTGCGGTTCCTCGAGACGCGCTTCGGGGTGAAGGTGCCCAACCTGTCGAACTGGCGCCGCAAGACCTGCGGCGACCTCACCTCCACACTCGACCTCGGCACCGCCGACACGCGCGTCCCGAAGCTTCTCGAACCGAGCGGCGCGTCGGACCTCCCGACACCCGAGCTCTGCTCGACGAGCCTCGACGAGGGTGCGCTCCTCGACCCACCGCCGGCGCTCATGCCGCCCGC
>JANOWV010000130.1:0-5398 GCA_031418075.1 Actinomycetes bacterium | reverse complement strand
GACGATCAGCGCCAGCACCTGGAGCTCGCACGCGACCTGGCGATCCGCTTCAACCACAGGTTCGGCGACACGCTCGTCGTCCCCGAGGCCGCGATCCCGCCCGTCGGCGCGCGCGTCATGGACCTCCAGACGCCGACCGACAAGATGTCCAAGTCGGCCGAATCCCCCCAGGGCACGATCGCGATGACCGACGACGAGAAGGTCATCACCAAGCGGGTCAAGAGCGCCGTCACCGACAACCTCGCCGCGGTCCGGTTCGACCCCGCGACGCAGCCCGGGGTCTCGAACCTGCTCGAGATCCTGGCCGCCGCGTCCGGCCAGTCGATCGAGGACGTCGTCGCGGCGCACGCCGGCAGCCAGTACGGGGCGCTCAAGGGTGCCGTCGCGGAGGCGGTCATCGAGTGCCTGCGCCCCGTGCAAGCGCGCGTCGCCGAGCTGGAGTCCGACCCGGCGCACGTCGACGCCCAGCTCGCGCTCGGCGCGGAGAAGGCCGAAGCCATGGCGAACGAGGTGCTCGGCCGGGTCCGCGACGCCGTCGGTCTCACCCGCCGCGCCTGAAGTGCAGCGAGCGAAGCCCAGCGAACTGAAGCCCGGCGACCTGGCCCGGCGCCCTGGCGCAACGAGCAGCCCCGACGAGGGGTAGGCGACGAGGAGCAGCCGACGACGACAGACGTTCAGTCGTCGTCGGCTGCGTCGAGGACGGTGACCACCGCGGGCGGGATGCCGGTCCCCTCCCATGTGTTCCAGTCGTGGTGCGCCGCCGCCCAGCGGGCGACGGGCTCGGGACCACCGAGCGCACGGATGCGGTCGCCCCCGAGAGGGCCGTGCTGCAGGTACCGGCCGAACTTGCCCCGCATCCCACGTCGGTCGACCCAGCGGTCGGTCCGTGTGCGACCGAGCGCGCCCCGCAACAGCGTGGCGACGACACGTCCGAACACGCCGAGGCCGGCATCGAGCTTTCCGATGTCGTGCGCGAGTGCCGCCGCGATCCACCGGCTGTCGCCCGCCTCGTTGGTCCGTGCGAGTCCGGCTTGGGCCCTCCGGGCAACGCCGACCGAGTGCCGCCGGTCGTGGCCCGGCATCGTGTTCCAGACGGCGAAGAGATCGGCCCCCAGGATCTCGCCTACCCAAGCCTCGTCGGCGGGTGACGGTCCGCCCGGCACGAGTGCACCGAAGAACCGCCGGGCAAGGTGCGACGCGCGCCGAACGCGGGGCGCGAGACCGGTGCTCATCGGACGACGAAGTCGTGCAGCGCCTGGTAGAAGGGATCGATGATCGTGCCGACGATGCCGGTGAAGAACACGAGCCCGAAGATCACGAGCAACCCGTAGGGGCGGAACCGGTACCAGGCCGGGAGCCATGTCGTCGGGAGCAACCGCTCGAGCAGGGCGGAACCGTCGAGCGGCGGGACCGGCAACAGGTTGAACACGCCGAGCAGCAGGTTCACGATCGCGAAGAAGAAGACGATCTCCAGCAACAAGTCGGACGTGGTCGCGTCGATCGCACCGCCGAGCCCTCGTCCTTGCGTGTACATCCAGCGGGACACCACCGCCGCGATCCCCATCAGCAGGAAGTTCGAGGTCGGGCCCGCGAGGCTGACCAGCACCATGTCGCGCCGCGGGTGTCGAAGTTTGCGGGGATCGACCGGTACCGGCTTGGCGTAGCCGATCACCGGAAGCCCCGAGAGTGCGCCGAGGGCAGGAAGCACCAGCGACCCGAATGGATCGATGTGCGGGATCGGGTTCAGCGTGAGGCGACCCGCGCGTTTCGCGGTGTCGTCACCGAGCCACAGCGCCGCGACGCCATGACTGATCTCGTGGAGGATGACCGCGACGACGAGACAGCCGAAGAGGATGACGGCTTCGCGGAGGGGCACTGGGTCAGCGCGACTTGGACGCGCAGGTGATGCAGAGGCGAGCCGCCGCCTTGGCCTCGAGTCGAGCGGCCGCGATCTCCTCGCCGCACGTCTCGCACCGCCCGTAGGTCCCCGCGTCGACCTTGGCCAGCGCGTCTTCGGCTTCCTGCAGACTCTCGCTGAGCGAACCGACGAGGGCGTCGATCTCGCCCCGTTCCGCGGTGACCTGACTGGTGTCGGCGAACCCATCGTCGAAGGCGAGCTCGGCGTCGGCGGATGGCCCCAGCTCGTGGAGTCGCTCACGCAGGCGGTCTCGTTCGTCCTCCAGCTGGGCGCGGACCGTCCCTGACACTTGCTCGGGCATGGGCCCATGCTACCGCCCGGCGGCTGGACCTCCTGCGCAGCGGCGCTGCGACGGGGTTCGTACCAGCGTCCGCAGCGACTTCGTCAGACGCGGGCCCGAGGGTGGGCGGTCTCGTAGACGGCCCGAAGCCGTTCGGCTGAGACGAGGGTGTACACCTGGGTTGTCGAGACACTCGCATGCCCGAGCACCTCCTGGACGACCCGGATGTCGGCACCGTGGTCGAGGAGGTGGGTGGCGCAGGAGTGGCGGAGCACGTGGGGGTGGACCCGGTCCCCGAGTCCGGCCCGCGTCCCCGCGGTGCGCACGACGGCCCAGCAGCTCTGGCGGCTGATGCGTCCACCACGTGCATTGAGGAAGAGCGCATCGCCGGCTCCTCTCGCGCCAGCCCCTCTCGCGCCGGGCCCCGAACGCTCGAGCTCGGGTCGCGCCGATCGGAGATAGTCCTCGACGGCTTCGCGTGCCGGGCGACCGATGGGCACGATCCGCTCCTTGGCCCCCTTCCCGAGCACGCGTACGAGCGACCCCTCGAGGTCGATGTCGGCACGGTCGATCCCGACGAGCTCGCTGATGCGCATCCCGCTGGCGTAGAGGACCTCGAGCATCGTCCGGTCCCGGATCGCACGCGGGTCGCGTCCCTCGACGCTCTCGAGGAGTGCAAGCACGTCGTCCTCCGACAAGGCCTTGGGGATCCCGGCTGGAACTTTTGGCGCGCGGACGTCCTCGGTCGGATCGTGCCCGACCATTCCCTCGTCCACGAGGAACTGATGGAGCGATCGGACCGATACCAGGGATCGAGCGACGGTTGCCGGCGCCGGAGCGCGCCCCTCGTCGTCGGGCGCAGAGCGCAGCGCGACGTAGTCGCGCACGACCCCGGCGTCGACGTCCTGCGGATCTGCGATCCCACGGCCTCGGAGGAACGCCACGTACGCATCGAGGTCGCGCCGGTAGGCGCTCAAGGTATTGGGCCGCAGCCCCCGCTCCACGGTCAACCAGGTCGCGTGCTCGGCGATCGCCCGTCGGAGGCCGTCCTCCTCGTCGCCTTGTCCGGGTGCCGGTCGTCCTGGTGCCGGGCGTCCTGGTATCGGGCCGTTGCTCACGGCGTCTCGAAGCCACCATCCGCGAGGAACCGCCCGGCCTCCGCGAGGAATCGGCGGGTGAGCAGCAAGCCAATGATCGTTTTCGCATCGACGATCGCGCGATCGGCGATGAGGTCGTCGATTGCGTCGAAGCGCACCGACTCGATCGTCATCGCCTCCTCCTCGGCCGTGACCCCCCGCGGTCCGGGGACGGACTCGAGGTCGAGCGCGCAATAGAGGTGGGTGTACTCGTCGCAGAACCCGGGCGAGTTGTAGAACTCGCAGAGCGGCACGAGCCGACCCGGGCGGAAACCAATCTCCTCCTCGAGCTCGCGCGCCGCGGTTGCCTCTGGGGTCTCCCCCGCGACGTCTCGCTTGCCGGCCGGCACCTCGAGCAATGTGCCGGCGGTCGCGGCCCGGAACTGCCGCACGAGGAGTGCGGAGTCGCCGTCCTCGGTGACCGGAACGACCACGACCGCGCCAGGATGGCGGACGACGGAGCGAGTGAACGCGGAACCGTCGTCACCCGCGATCGTCACATCGTCGATCTCGAGGAATGTCGTGACATGGCGCGTCGTCGATTCGACGACGCGGAAGCTCGTCACGTCGCCGCTGGGGGTACCGCCTCGACCGGGACGTCGCCTCGATCCTGGTCAGGCCGTCGGTCACCCGGGAGCTCGATCGGGAGCCGGGGGATGCGTCCTTCGGCGCGCGCCAGTGCCGCCTCGACGAACGCCGCGAACAATGGATGGGGACGGTCGGGACGGCTCGTGAACTCCGGGTGCGCCTGGGTGGCGGCAAAGAACGGGTGGACGGAGGTTGGGAGCTCCACGTACTCCACGAGGCGGCCGTCGGGTGAGGTTCCCGAGCAGACCATGCCTGCCTCCTCGAGCCGGGCTCGGTACTTGTTGTTCACCTCGTACCGGTGCCGGTGCCGCTCGTAGACGACCTCTTCTCCGTACGCGGCCGCGACGATCGAACCTGGGAGCAGGCGCGCGGGGTACGTGCCGAGGCGCATCGTGCCGCCCATATCGACGACATCACGCTGCTCGTCCATGAGATCGATGACCGGGTGCGGGGTACGCGCGTCGAACTCGCTGGAGTTGGCGCCGGCAAGGCCGCACACACCCCGCGCGAACTCGATGACCGCGCACTGCATCCCGAGACAGAGCCCGAGGAACGGGATGTCGTGTTCACGGGCGTAGCCCGCCGCGGTGATCTTGCCTTCGATGCCACGGAACCCGAACCCGCCCGGGATGACTACGCCGTCGAGCTCGCGCAGCCGACCATCGGCCAACAGCCCTTCGGCGTCGTCGGACGCGATCCAGTCGATCTCGACTTTGGCCCCGCACGAGTACCCGCCATGGCTCAGCGCCTCGACAACCGACAGGTAGGCGTCGGGGAGGTTCACGTACTTGCCGACCAACCCGATCCGCACGACGTCGGTGGCGGCGCGCACACGGCGCACGAGCTCACGCCACTCCGCGAGGTCGGGTTCGACGTCGGGGAGCTGCAGCACACGACCGACGTAGGCGTCGAGGCCTTCGTCGTGGAGGACGAGCGGGATCTCGTAGAGGCTGTCGGCGTCGACGGCGGAGACGATGCCCTCCTCGGGCACGTCGCACAGCTCAGAGATCTTCTCTTTGAGGCGCGTCGGGATCGGTCGATCGGAGCGGCACACGATCGCGTCGGGCTGGATGCCGCGGCTGCGCAGCTCGGTCACCGAGTGCTGGGTCGGCTTCGTCTTCTGCTCGCCCGAAGGGCCGATGAACGGCACGAGCGTGACGTGGACGTAGAAGACGTTCTCGCGGCCAACGTCCTTGCGGAACTGACGGATCGCCTCGAGGAACGGAAGGATCTCGATATCGCCGACGGTGCCGCCGACCTCGGTGATGACGACGTCGACGTCATCGTCGGCGAGCCGGAGGATGCGGTCCTTGATCTCGTCGGTGATGTGCGGGATCACCTGCACGGTCTGGCCGAGGTAGGCACCGCGCCGTTCCTTCGGGCGAGCAGAAGACGAAGCCGACCCAGCACTCGGTGACCGAGCTGCGCAGCCGCGGCATCCAGCCCGACGCGATCGTGTGCCGCTCCGATCGACCG
>JANOWV010000129.1:0-4236 GCA_031418075.1 Actinomycetes bacterium | reverse complement strand
TTCGGATTCGCCTCCGACAACACCTTCGTGATCGCCGCCGTCAACGTCGTCTTCCCATGGTCAATATGACCAATCGTCCCAATATTCAAATGCGGCTTCGTCCGCTCGAACTTCGCCTTGGCCATGGGAGGCGCTCCTGGTGCGTGGTCGGATCGGGTTGTCGTGTGTTTCTGGGTCTGACGCGAAGATCGAGAGGGCCGGATGGCCCTCCCGTCACTCGGTTGTCGTAGCGGTGGCGGGACTCGAACCCGCGACGCCGCGATTATGAGCCGCGTGCTCTGCCATCTGAGCTACACCGCCGAGCCCCCTTACGGACTTGAACCGTAGACCCCTTCCTTACCATGGAAGTGCTCTACCACTGAGCTAAGGGGGCGGAGCACTCCAGGGTAGCCGAGCGCAGGCGCCGGCTCCCGAAGCCAAGAGCAGCCGAAGGAGCGCAGCGGACTCGGTAGCCTCCCCCGATGCCTGCCTCGCCTCCCGCAGACGTCAGACCGGCGTCCGGCTCCGAGCATTCCGTCCGGCAGGCCCAGCGCCGGGACGCCGAGGCCATCCGGGCGATCTACAACCCCGAGGTCGTCGAGTCGACGGTCACCTTCGACCTCGTCCCTCGGAGCCTCGACGAGCAGATGGCCTGGCCCGACGACCACGCCGGCGCCCATCCTGCGATCGTCGCCGTGGGCCCCGGGGGCGACGTCGTCGGGTTCGGATCACTCTCCTCCTACCGGGATCGGCCCGCCTACTCGACGACGGTGGAGGACTCCGTATACGTGCACCGCGACCACCGGGGTGCGGGCATCGGACGCCTGCTCCTCGACGAGCTGGTGCGCCTCGGCCGAGAGCACGGCTTCCACAGCGCGATCGCGCGCATCGTGGGCGGACACGAGGCGAGCATCGCCCTGCACGAGCGCTGCGGCTTCTCGGTCGTCGGGACCGAACGTGAGGTCGGGCGCAAGTTCGGCACCTGGCTCGACGTCGTGCTGATGCAACGCTTGCTCTGAGCCGTGCTCCGACGAGTCGTCGGTGCACGGGAATACGTGGTGGGCCGGGTTGGATTCGAACCAACGTAGCTTGCGCAGCAGGTTTACAGCCTGCTCCCTTTGGCCACTCGGGTACCGACCCCTGGAAGCCGCGTACAGTAGCAGCGCTGTTCGCGTGTTCCGCCAACATCCACCGCGCCAACATCCAGAGTGCCAACATCCAGAGCGGAGGTCCGTGCACCATGCCCACGTTCGACGTCGTCTCGCAGGTCGACATGCAAGAGCTCCGCAACGCGGTCGACCAGGCCAGCCGTGAGGTCTCCACCCGCTTCGACTTCATGGGGACCGACTCCAAGATCGAGCTCTCCGAGAAGGGCATCGAGCTCGAGACCGAGAACGACCAGCGCCTGAAGGCGCTCGTGCAGGTGCTCGAGGAGAAGCTGGTCAAGCGCAAGGTGTCATTGAAGGTGCTCGGCTACGGGAAGGTGGAGGAAGCCACCAAGGGCCGGGCCCGCCAGCAGGTGACCCTCAACGTCGGGATCAACCAGGAGAAGGGCAAGGAGATCGGGAAGTTCCTGAAGGAGCTCGGGTGCAAGGGCCTCTCCCACCAGATCCAGGGCGACCAGCTCCGGGTGAGCTCCAAGAAGCGCGACGATCTCCAGACCGCCATCGAGGCGATCAAGGGCCACGACTTCGGGATCCCCCTCCAGTTCGAGAACTTCCGCGACTGACGCCACGTCCTCTCTCTCTGGGCAGGATGACGCTCCGGTCTCTCCGGTCAGCACACGCTCCGGCGGTGCAGTCGGAGATCGTCAGCGGGACAGGATGAGCAGCACCAGGCCGATCGCGACGACCACGGACGAGAGCACTCTGGCCTTTCCGAGCCGTTCGTGGAGCAGGAGCCATCCGGCGACAGCGCCGAGGACGACCGACGACTCGCGCAGCGAAGCGACGTAGCCGACCGGCGCGAGTCGTACCGCAGCAAGGACCATCGAGTACGCGAGCACGGACGCCAGGCCGCCCGCGAGCACGCGCGGCCACGCCGGTGACCGGAGATAACGCACGAACGGGCCGCCGTGGCCGCGGGCGACCCCGACGACGCTGATCGCGCACGCGGCACCCAGCACGAGCACGACCCCGTATCCGAACCCGCTGTCGGTGCGCCGGGCGCCGGCAGCGTCGAGGGTCGTGTACGTCCCGATCGTCAGTGCGGTGAGGAGTGCCCAACCGATCGCGACCATCCCGATGTGCGGTCGGACGAGCGAAGCGAGCCCGACGACGACCACCGCGATGGCGAGCCACGACGACACCGACAGGTCGTCGGAGAGGAACGCGACCCCGCCGATCGCGGCGACGAACGCACCGCCCCCGCGTGCGAGTGGATAGGCGAACGAGAACTCGCCGTGGTGGTAGGCCCGGACGAGCGCGCCGATGTAGACCACGTGGACCAGGCTCGAGAGGACGATGAACGGCACGGCACGCGCCGCGGGCAGGCCCGTGAACAGCAGCACCGGGAGGAAGCAGATCCCGCCCACGAGGAACTGGCCCCACGCCGCGTAGAAGCGCTCGCTGCTCGTCTTCACCAGCAGGTTCCACCCCGCGTGCAGACCCGCGGAGCCGAGCGCGAGGAGTGTCGCCTCGAGCATCATCGCTTCCGCTTCATCGATCGCGCATCAGGGTTGGGAACAGAGATCAGTCGTAGTAGCCGGAGTGCTTGTACAGGCACGGGATGTGCTCACTCCGGAACATCGCGACGTTGCGGCGATCGTCCTCGATCGCGAGCTTGAGCTCGAACCCGTACTCGCGTAGCTCCCAGACCGACGCCTGCTTGAACTCACGCGAGACCTCGTAGTCGCCGAACGGGCGCATGACGAGCAGGTCCCAGCGGAGGCGATACCGGTGCAACCACGCTTCCGTGAGGTGGTGGATCCGCTGGGGTCGCGCGGTGAGCAGCACGATGCGCAGCTCCGGGTCGAGCAGCCGGACCAGGACCTCGACCTCCTCGATGACCGGGTCGTCGCCGCATGCGTCGAAGAACGATCGCCAGTCGCGTCGGGGGGCTTCGAGGTAGTGCTGCCGGCTCACCGCGTCGGAGAGCACACCGTCGATGTCGATCACGGCCGCGGGGCCTGGCGCGACCGGCCCGTCCCGCCACGTCCAGTGCTCGGGCGCGACGTGGGGCGTGCTCACTCGTCGCCGGACGCGGCATCGGCGAGGTACCGGGCCTTGATCCCCTCGACCACGCCCGGATCGGCGAGCGTGGTGGTGTCGCCGAGCGCCTCGTCCTCGCTGACGTTGCGGAGCAGGCGCCGCATGATCTTCCCCGAGCGGGTCTTGGGAAGATCCTCGGTGAACAGGATCGTCTTGGGCCTGGCGATCGGTCCGATCGAGTGCGCGACGTGCTCCCGCAGCTCGGCAACGAGGGCGTCGCTCGGCTCGTTCCCCGAGCGCAGGATGACGAACGCGGCGATCGCTTGACCGGTGGTGGCGTCGGTGCGGCCCACGACCGCGGCTTCCGCTACTGCGGGGTGGCTCACGAGCGCGCTCTCCACCTCGGCGGTCGAGATGTTGTGGCCCGAGATGAGCATCACGTCGTCGACCCGGCCCAGGAGCCAGAAGTAGCCGTCCTCGTCGCGCTTCGCGCCGTCGCCGGCGAAGTACTTGCCGGGGAACCGTGCCCAGTACGTTGCGCGGTAACGCTCCTGGTCGCCCCAGATGCCGCGCAGCATCGACGGCCACGGCTGGGTGAGCACCAGGTAGCCGCCGCCGGGAACATCGACGCTGGCACCGGAGTCGTCGACGATGTCGGCACCGACGCCCGGGAGCGGGAAGGTCGCCGAGCCCGGCTTCAGCGTCGTCGCGCCGGGCAGCGGGCTGACCATGATCGCCCCGGTCTCGGTCTGCCACCACGTGTCGACAACGGGACAGCGCTCGCCACCGATGTGCGTCCAGTACCAGACCCACGCTTCGGGGTTGATCGGCTCACCCACAGTTCCGAGCAGTCGGAGCGACGTGAGATCGCAACGCGCGGGGATGTCGTCACCCCACTTCATGAACGTGCGGATCGCCGTGGGCGCGGTGTAGAGGATGGTCACGCCGTAGCGCTCGACGATCTTCCAGAGTCGGTCCTGGTCGGGGAAGTCGGGCGTGCCTTCGTACATCACGCTCGTAGCCCGGTTCATGAGCGGGCCATAGACGATGTACGAATGTCCGGTGACCCACCCGACATCGGCAGCACACCAGTACACGTCGGTCTCGG
>JANOWV010000128.1:0-19010 GCA_031418075.1 Actinomycetes bacterium | reverse complement strand
CACGGTCACTCCTGGGATCTCGGGCCGAAACGACATCCACGTCGACCTGTTCACCCCGGAAGGCGCTCCGCTCGGTGCCGACGAGCTGACCGTGACCTTCGCGCTCCCGGACGGCGACGGCGCGCCGATCGACGTGCCCCTGCGGACACTCGGGCCGGGCCACTACTACTCGCCCGGCTTCGATGTCCCTGGCTCCGGGGAGTGGCGGATCGTCGCGAAACCCGTGCTCTCGGACGGCAAGCAGCCGACGCTCAACGGTCGCCTCGACATCGGCTGAGCATGCACGGAGTCGACACGGCGAACACCGTCTTCACGGTCCTCACGCTCCTGGCGAACGGCGCGCTGGTCCTGCTCGTCGTGGCGGGCCTTGCTGCCGCGGCAGGCGGGGGACCCGCCCGTCGCGCGCTCGACGTCCTCGCCCCGCGCGCGGCGCTCCTCGCCGCGGGGATCGCCGTCGTGACCACGCTCGGGAGCCTCTACTACTCCGAGATCGTGGGCTACCTCCCGTGCGAGCTGTGTTGGTTCCAGCGCATCGTGATGTACCCACTCTCGGCGATCCTCGTCGTCGGCCTGCTCCGGCGGGACCGGGGCGCACAGTGGTACGCGTTCCCGTTCGTCGTGATCGGTGCGCCGCTGGCCCTGTACCACTGGCTCATCGAGCGGGTCCCGTCGCTCGCGTCGGGTTCCTCGTGCTCGGCATTCGTGCCGTGCACCGTCCCGTACTTCCAGGAACTCGGGTACGTCACCCTGGCGTTCATGGACATGAGCGCCTTCCTGCTCATCGGCGCGTTGCTGCTCGTGGCACGCCGCGCCGACCCCCTCGCTTCCAAGCCACCCGCCTCGATCCCACTGGAGCCATCGACATGAAGCATGCGAAGCCGTTCGTCCTCTCGATGGTCGTCGCACTCGGTCTCGCAGCGTTGCTGGCCGCACCGGCGACGGCCAAGGACGCCAAGCTCGAGCTGAGTCCGAAGGTGAAGGTGCAGGGGACGAAGCTCCCCACCTCCGACAAGGTCGGGTCCTCCTCGGATCCGGCGATCGGGATGACGGCGCCGACGCTGGTAGGGAAGGGCTTCGACGCCAAGTCGGTCACGATCGGTGGCCCGGGCACCCCGCGCATCGTCGTGTTCCTCTCGCACTCGTGTCCCCACTGCCAGGCCGAGGTGCCGGTGATCGTGAAGCTGGCCGCCAAGGGTGTCTTCGACGGCGTCGACGTCGAGACCGTCACGACGAACACGAGCAAGCGCCTGCCCAACTACCCGCCGTCGAAGTGGCTCAAGCGCGAGAAGTGGCCGTTCAAGACGGTGCTCGCCGACGACGCCAAGCTCCGGGCCTTCTTCGGGTACGGCGGCCAGGCATTCCCCTACTTCGTGCTGTTCGACGCCGAGGGCGTCGTGGTGGCGCGCGCCGAGGGTGAGCTCTCCGAAGCACTCATCAAGGATGCTGCCGCGAGGTTGGCCGCAGGGGAACCGATCTTCGCGACGTCCTGATCAGCACGCAGCCTGGGCGGAGCGCGGTCCTCGTGCGACGGCGTCAGCGACAGCTGCGACACCGCCCGACGAGGTCGATGCGGTGCCCGTCGGTCGCGAACCCGGTTGCCCGCTCGATGTCGCCGACCGCAGCGCGCACTGACTCCTCGAGGCGTGCTGACGCGGGGACGTCCTCGACGGAACCGCAGACCGTGCAGACCAGGTGGTGGTGGTGGTCGCCGGTGAGGTCCTCGGCAAGCTCGAACCGTGCGTGCTCGTGGTTGGTGACGATCCGGTGCACTACCCCGGCGTCCTCCAGCACGACCAGCGTCCGGTAGACGCTGCTCTGCGCGAGTCCGACCCGTGCCTCGAGGATCTCCGGGATCGTCAGGGGCCGCGTGGCCTCCCGTAAGACGTCGATGACAGCCGAGCGATTGGACGTCATCCGCTGGTTGACGCGGCGGAGGCGAGCGACGACCTGCTCGGCGAGATCAGACGCCACGGACGTGAGTGTACCGTCGCTCGGGATGGATCCGACCGAGCGCTTCGTCGCCCTGGTGCAGGATCCGTCGCGGACCACCGCACTCGCCGAGGCGGCGTTGTGCATCGCGGGCCACGACCACACCGTCGATGTCGACGCGAACCTCGCGATGATCGATGAGCTCGCCGGCGGCGTCACGGAACCCGATCGACTTGCCGCGCACCTCTTCACGACCTGCGGGTTCGCAGGCAACACCGAGGACTATCTCGATCCGGGGAATTCGTATCTCGACACGGTGCTCGCGCGCCGGCTCGGGATCCCGATCACCTTGAGCGTCGTGATGATCGAGGTCGGTCGTCGGATCGACCGACCGATCGACGGGATCGGGATGCCGGGTCACTTCCTCGTGCGCGACATCGACGGCACGTTCGTCGACCCGTTCCACGGCGGCGCTCGCCTGGATGCCGACGGGTGTCGGCGCCTCTTCGCGGCGATGTACGGCCCCGCGCCCTTCGAACCGCAGTACCTCGACCCCGTCGACGACCGGTCGATCCTGGCCAGGATGCTGGCCAACCTTGCTCGGTCGTTCATCGAGCGACGGCCCCGGGATGCGCTCTGGGCCGTCCGCCTGCGGTTCGCCATCCCGGGCCTGTCGGTGGCGGACCGTCGGCAGGACGCGAACCTGCTCGGCACCCTCGGCCAGTTCGGCGAAGCCGCGGCTGCCCTCACCAGTCTCGCGACCGAGGTCGACGCACCCCTCTCCGACGACCTCACGAGCGAAGCCGGGGCCTACAACGCTCGAGCGAACTGAACGCGCACCACGTGGACGCTGACGTCACACCGATGTTCCCGTTGGGAAGTGTGCTCTTCCCCACACGGGTGCTGCCCCTGCACGTGTTCGAGCCGCGGTATCAGGCGCTTGCGGAGCACTGCCTTGCCGGTGACGGGACGTTCGGTGTGGTCCTCATCGAGCGCGGCAGTGAGGTGGGCGGGGGTGATGTGCGGTTCTCGGTCGGGACGCTCGCGCACATCGCCCAGGTGGAGCGTGCCGCCGACGGCCGTCTCGGCGTGATCGCCGTCGGCGCGCGACGGTTCCGAGTCCGGGAGTGGCTCACCGACGATCCGTATCCCCGTGCCCGGGTCGACTTCCTCGACGACGTTGCCGACGCCACCGACGATCGCGCCGTGCGGGCGATCGCTGACGTCCGATCGCGGTTGCAGGAGGTCCTTCGGCTCCACGCACAGCTCGGCGCGCCCGTCGACGACGTGGAAGTCGTGCTCGATCCTGATCCGGTCCGGGCGTCGTTCCAGGCTGCGGGCGCTGCACCGATCGGTCCGCTCGACGCCCAGACCCTCCTCGAGATCGACGACGCGGTGACGCGACTCGAGCGGCTCGCCGCGTACCTCGCCGACGAGATCCGAGTGCTGGAGTTCCGTCTGTCGGGCGAGCCATGAGCCGGGCTGCGGAGACGGCCGCCTACGCTCGCCCGATGGACCACGAAGCCGAGCCCATCGTCGCCGAGCCCATCGTCGCCGAGCCCATCGTCGCCGAGCCCATCGTGGAGGGAGACGGCGAGGTGCCGGGTCCGGACCGCGACCTGGCCACGCTCGAGGCACTCGAATCCGAGCTCGCCTCGCTCGAGGGAGAGCTCGCCCGGGTGGAGCGGACGGACCCCCCGGTCGTCGAGCCGCCCGCCTGAGCCGTGGCTACCGTCACGCTCCGGATGTTCGCGAGCGCGCGCGAGGCCGCGCGTTGCACGACGGACACCGTGGAGGCCGCCTCACTCGGCGAAGCGCTCGGGATCGCTCGGGATCGCTACGGTGCGGACTTCGCGGCCGTGCTCGCCAATGCACGCGTCTGGATCAACGGGGACGACCCACCGGCAGGTGACGCCACCCTGCTCTCCGACGACGACGAGGTCGCGGTGCTCCCCCCGGTGAGCGGAGGATGTGCCGACGCCTGGCGAGTCCAGTCGCCGCGAGTCCTGACGTAGCGAACCGTGGCTTCGAGGAGCTCCCCCTACGAGAGCTCCAGGTCGATGGCGCGGGCACTGGCGAATCGCTTCGTGACGTCGGCCCAGTCGACCAGCTCCCAGAACGCGTCGACCCACTCGCCCTTGCGGTTCTCGTACTGCAGATAGAACGCGTGCTCCCACATGTCGAGCACGAGGAGCGGTGGCCCGCCTTGGCCGACGTTGCCCTGGTGGTCATAGACCTGCTCGATGATCAGGCGCCCGCCGAGCGGTTCCCAGGACAGCGCAGCCCAGCCTGAACCCTGCACGTTCATCGCGGCCTCGCTGAGCTGGGCCCGGAAGGCGTCGAACGACTCCAGGTGCTCGTCGATCGCCGCGGCGAGCTCGCCCTCGGGTCGACCGCCGCCGTGGGGCGACAAGTTCCGCCAGAAGATCGAGTGCATGACGTGCCCGGACAAGTGGAACGCGAGGTTCTTCTCGAGCTGGTTGATCGCGCCGTAGTCGCCGGTTGCCCGGGCCTCGACGAGACGATCGAGCACCGTGTTCGCGCCGGCCACGTAGGCGGCGTGGTGCTTCCCGTGGTGCAGCTCGAGGATGCGCCCCGAGAGATGGGGCTCGAGCGCGCCGTAGTCGTAGTCGAGCTCGGGCAGGGTGTACTGCGTCATCGTGTGCTCCTGGTGGCGGGATCGTCGTGATTGGTGCGCACCCTCTCCAACGTCGAACGTCGACCCGATGTTCCGGTTCCTCTGGCCGATGTTCCAGTTCGTTCGGTGAGGACGCTGGTAGCCTCGCGGTGATGTCGACAACGCACCCGCGCCGCGCCGACCTCCTCGTCGAGCCTGCGTTCCTCGAAGGCCTCGATACCAAGGACATGGACACGCTGCGCGCGATGCATGCCGAGTGCGCCGAGGTGGAGACCGAGGTCTCCTACGTGCGCAGGCTCGCCCAGGCCCGCATCGACATCGTGAAGGCCGAGCTCGACCGTCGCGCGGCCGGCGGCAGCGTGGGGGACCTGATCGCCGCGCTCCCACAGATCCTCGCCGACCCACCGCCCCGACCCGACGCCGCGACGAGTCGGCTGCCCCGCCACCTCGGCCCGGCACCCGCGATCGAGTGGCGGCGGGGCCTCGAGTACCTCATCGCCGATTCGACGCTCGTGAACCTCCCGGCCATGGACGAGGACGAGCTCCGGGCGAACCTCGACCTCCTGCGTCGCCTCGAGGTCGAGACCTCCGAGCGACGTCGTCAGCTGCACGGGGTCATCGACCGTCTCGAGCACGAGGTCGCATCGCGTCACGCCGTCGACCCCGCCTGAGTCCGGCCGGTCTCGAGCACCCATGCCGGACGCGATCGAGCAGCGGTTCCACGATCTCGGCGAGTTCATCCGCGAGCAACGCAGCACTGCCCGCCTCTCACTTCGCAAGCTGAGCGAGCTGGCCGGGATCTCGAATCCCTACCTCAGCCAGATCGAGCGGGGGTTGCGCAAGCCGAGCGCCGAGATCCTCCAGCAGATCGCGCACGGGCTGCGCATCTCGGCGGAGACCCTCTACGTGCGCGCCGGGTTCCTCGAGCAGCGCGATCTCGATGACCCGAGCCTCGAAGAGGCCATCAGCCGGGACTCCACGCTCACCGAGCGTCAGAAGGACGTCCTGCGTGAGGTGTATCGGTCGTTCCAGGGGCCGAGCGAGTAGCCCCACCCCGTCGGACCCGTCCGGATGCCCCGGTACAGTTGTTGGTGATGTCGGTCCGACGCGTCGCGATGCTCAGCGTGCACACCTCGCCCCTAGCCCAGCCTGGTTCTGGCGACGGTGGCGGCATGAACGTCTACGTCCGCTCGCTGGCGTCGGCACTCGCCCGGGCCGGTGTCGAGTGCGACGTGCTCACCCGGAGAGACCATCCCCGTCAGGCGCCGATCACCGACCTCGAGCCCGGCGTCCGGGTCGTCCACCTCGCGGCCGGCCCCGCGGCGACCCTGCCGAAGGCCGACCTGCTCCCACTGGTCGACGACCTCGTGGATGCCGCCCGGGCGCATCTCGACACCCTGTCCGAGCCCGTCGACGCGCTCCATGCCCACTACTGGCTCTCGGGTGCCGTCGGGCACCGGCTCAAGCACGAGCTGGAGCTCCCCCTCGTGGCCACGTTCCACACGCTGGCCCGCACCAAGGCGGCGGCCGGCATCCTCGACGACCTTCCCGAACGGGCGCGCATCGAGGCCGAGACCGTCGCGTGCACCGACCGGCTGATCGCCTCGACGCCGCTCGAACGCGCCGAGCTGATCTCGGCCTATGGCGCCGATCCCGAGCGCATCGAGGTGATCCCGCCGGGCGTCGACCACGCGATGTTCTACCCGGGCGATGCGGCCACGGCGCGCCGCCATCTCCGACTCCCCCTCGACCGTCCGGTGCTGCTGTTCGTCGGGCGGATCCAACCGCTCAAGGGCGTCGACCTGGCCATCCGTGCGCTGGCGTCGCTCAGCGACGAGACCGCGATCCTGGTCATCGTCGGGGGGCCGAGCGGTGCGGTCGGCGACCGCGAGGTCACCCGCCTGCACGCGCTCGCCCGCGACCTCGGTGTCGACGCGCGCGTCCGTTGGGAGCCCCCGCAGCCCCACGGTGCGCTCGCCGACTGGTACCGCGCGGCCAACGTCTGTCTCGTCCCGTCGCGCACGGAGTCGTTCGGGCTGGTTGCGCTCGAAGCTGCCGCCTGCGGCACTCCGGTCGTCGCGGCCAACGTCGGCGGCCTCCGGTCGCTCGTCGAGCACCTCCACACCGGGTTCCTCGTCGACGAACGCACCGGGCACGACTTCGCGGCACCGGTCGAGGCGCTCCTCGCCGATCCCGTCCTGGCCTCGGAGATGGCCTTCGCGGCCGCGGCCGGATCCGCGCAGTACCGATGGAGCATCACCGCCGCCCGCCTCCGGCGCCTCTACGCCGATGTGGGCGCGCGCGATCTCGTCCGCTGCACCTGACGTCGGCCACGACGTGTCGGGCGACCCGGAACCGGCCCACACGACCGCGGGTCTCGATGCCCGCATGCAGGTTGCACACGACCTGATCGCGCATCACCTCGAGCACGCGGTCGCCGCCGAGCCGTGGGTGCAGACGGTCGAGTACGACCACGAGCTCACCCGCTGGTACGTCCGCTTCGGGTGCGACGGCCGTGACGCGACGACGATCTACTTCGACCTGCACCAGCGCACGCTGCGCTACGAGGTGTACTTCCTGCCCGACCCCCCGGCGCACCACCTCGACCTCTACCGCTACGCCCTCGTGCACAACCACTCGTTGTACGGCGCGAAGTTCTCGATCGGCCCTGACGGTGATCTCTATCTCGTGGGCCGAGTCGCACTCGAGCACCTCACCGTCGAGGAGCACGACCGCATCATCGGCGTGATCTACGAGACCGTCGACCGTTGCTTCCCGCCGTCCGTCGGGATGACGTTCGGGCGCCGCGCGACACCAGCCGCGGACATCAGTGACGCGGCATCCGACTGAGAAACCTCTTGCTCGTCGGGTCGGTCGGCGCGACGATCCGCCTCCGGTGCCGACGGGTGCCGGACCGGTCGACTCCGGTCGACCGGAGCAGTGGGCCCGAGGTGCAGGATGGCCGTCCCGTTCGGGGAAGTGCGGGGCGATCGGAGCGTTCCTCGGGCCCGCTCGCGTTCGGGCGTGCGTGATCCGTCTCGCCGGTCGCCCACCCCGGGGTTAGCCTCCGGTGATGCCCACGCTCGCGCTGCTCGGGGGCGGCCGCATGGGAGAGGCGCTGCTCGGCGGGCTGCTCGACGCGGGGTGGGAGGCCGAGCATCTCGCCGTGGCCGAGGTCGATCCCGATCGTCGGCGGATCCTCGAGGAGCGGTTCCCCGGCGTTCGTGTCGCACCCAGCCCGGCGTGGGCGGTGGCCGACGTGGACATCGTGGTGCTCGCAGTCAAGCCCGCGGTGGCGGTCGAGGCCCTCGAGCAGTCCCTCCCCAGCCTCGGTGCTGACACCCTCGTGATCTCGATCGCTGCGGGCGTCCGGCTCGCGACCCTCGACGCTGCGGCGCCGGGACGGCCCGTCATCCGCGCGATGCCGAACACGCCGGCGCTGGTACGCCGCGCCGCGACCGCCATCGCCGGCGGCGCCCACGCGACCGACGTCCATCTCGCCGAGGCCGAGCGGGTGCTCGGCTCGGTCGGCATCGTGGTGCGCGTGCCCGAGGCCCAGCTCGACGCGGTGACCGCACTCTCGGGATCAGGTCCGGCGTACGTCTTCCTCGTTGCCGAGGCGCTGATCGACGCGGGCGTGCTGGCCGGGCTCCCGCGGGACGTCGCCGACCGGCTCACGCGCGAGACGCTGCTCGGCGCGGCGACGCTCCTCGCCGATGGCGATGCCCCCGAGGCACTCCGCGCCGCGGTGACCTCACCGGGGGGGACGACGGCGGCCGGGTTGCACGTGTTGGAGTCGCGGGGGGTGCGGGCTGCGCTCCTCGACGCGGTGCGGGCGGCCGCGGCCCGGTCCCAGGAGCTGGGCGACTCGTGACCAGGCGGCCGCGCCGAGGCCGGCCCCCACGACTCGATCCGCCGACGCCGCCCCGCCGCGCGCTGCCCAAGCCGCGGGTCGTCAATGCGCGCCGGAGCCTCATCAGCGCCCGACTCGCCGGGGTCCCGTCGCCGTTCGGACGCAGCGAGCTGGAGGCGATGGTCGGTGCCGTGGTGTCCGGCCGCGCCGAAGCGACGCTGGGCCTCGACCTCACCGGGTTCGGCCACGCCGAGCGCGATCCCGGGAGCGACGGCCGCCCGGGCCGCGACGAGGTCTGGGCCGCGTGGGCGCACAGCTGGGGAGTGGAGACGCGCGACGCGGCCCCCACGATCGCGGTCGATCGCACGGTGCTCGCCGCCGGGATCGCGGCGAAGCAGCTGGCTGCCGTCTGCGCCGTGGGCGGATCGGTCGCGTTGGCGACCGGCCGACCGGCATCGATGCTGCGTTGCTACCAGGAGCTCGCCCGCCACCTGGAGGCCGCGGGCGCCACGGTCCTGCGATCCAGCGCTGCGGGCCAGGACGTGGAGCCGAGCTCGGGGCGATACCCGCGGTCGGTCTGGTGGCTGGGGGGCGTCGGGGTCGTCACCGACGGCCGCTCGATCCTCGCCGACGACGGGACGACCGTCGCCGACGACTGGCTCTTCGGCGTCGGTCGCCCCGACCTCGTGGTCGCCGACCGGGGGTTCGCAGCGGCTGCCGTGATGGGGGGCCTTCCGACGGTGGCCCCGGCCGATCTCGACGCCGTGGCGCTGGCCGTCGCGGGCCGCCGGGGCGCTCCGGTCACGACCGTCCCCCTCGATTGCGGGCGTCCCCCCGAGGCGTACGGGGCGCTCGTGGGGCTGCTGATCGCCCGCCTCGGCGCCCTCGAACCCGAGGTCACGGGCGCACCCCGTGAGGAGCGTCCGCCACACTCGACAACTCCTGCCCCGGGGGCCTACGCTGCCCCCGAGAGCGGGGGAGAGGGGTGAGCCGCGTGGCTTCCTTTGCAACGGCGCGCTTCCTGACAGTTCAGGAGGTGGCCGACATGCTGCGAGTGTCGTCGATGACCGTGTATCGGCTGATCAAGGCGGGAGAGCTGGCCGCGGTGCGCGTCGGCAGGTCGTTCCGGGTCCGTGACACGGACGTCGACGAGTACCTCGCGTCCCGATTCACCCAAGCCGGCTGATCGTCGTCGGGGGCCCGTTCGGGCCACCGCCCGCACGACCTCTAGCCTCGACGACGTGAGCTCCGCCGAGTCCCTGGAACGCCGACCCGTCGCGTTCCTCTCCGACTATGGGCTCGTCGACGAGTTCGTCGGCGTCTGCAAGGGCGTGATGCTCGGCATCGCGCCCGGCCTCACGATCGTCGACATCACCCACGACCTCCCCGCCCACGACGTGCGGGCCGGGGCCCTCGCGTTGGTGCGGTCCGTCCAATACCTGCCCGAGCGGTCCGTCGTGTTGGGTGTCGTCGACCCGGGCGTCGGCACGGAACGGCGCATGATCGCCGTCGAGTGTGCGGGTGGCACGATGGTGGGACCGGACAACGGGCTTCTCGCACCTGCCGTCGCCATGCTCGGGGGCGCATCGTCGGTCGTCGCGCTCGACCGGGAGGAATATCGACTCCCCGCCCCGGGCCCGACGTTCGCCGGGCGCGACGTCATGGCGCCGGCCACGGCCTATCTCGCTTCCGGGACCCCGCTCACCGAGCTCGGGACCGAGGTCGACCCCGCCGGGCTGGTGCCCGGGCTCCTGGCGCTCCCGAACGTCACCGACAGTGGCGCGCTCGAGTGCGAGGTCTGGTGGGTCGACCGGTTCGGCAATGCCCAGCTCAACGTCGGTCCCGACGAGCTCGTCCAGCTCGGGGGGTCCGCCGGTGGGCTCGTCCAGGTAGTGGCCGGCGATCGGGCGAAGTCGGCGCGGTGGGTCCACACGTTCGCCGACGCCAAGCCGGGCGAGCTCGTCGTGATGGTCGACTCCTACGGACTGTGCGCCCTGGTCCTCGACCGGGCGTCGGCCGCCGAGGAGTTCACGCTCCGCGCCGGGTCCGCCGTGACCCTGACCTTGCCCGGCCCCCCGTCGGGCCCCCAATTCGGCACGATCACGAGCGACTGAGGGCCATATGCGACCCGGGACCACGATCGTCATCGTCATCCTCTTGGTGCTCATCCTGAGCGCCGCCTTCGCCCAGTTCGTCTTGCGCCTCGGCCCGTAGGCACCTCGGCCCCTCAGCAGGGCCGGCGCACGTGCGTCAGAAAATCCCACTCTCCGTGGCAAAATTCCTCAAGGTTGTGCAACGACGGGACGATGCGGGGAATGGATCCCGGCACGCGGGTGTGGGTGAACGTGACATCGCCGGGGAAACCGGCGGTGACACCGGCCTCCCAGCCCGCCCCAAGGCCCGCACCCGCGGCTGGGTTCCGTTCCACGCTCCGTGACCGCACGCTCCGTCACGGAAGGCCCGGTGGTCGTAGGGCCCGGGACGACCTGCGGCCCTACGATGCGGCCCGGTGAACCTCCTCGACGTGGTGCTCGGTGCAGACGCTCCCGATGCGGTCGCGCTGGTGAGCCCGTCGGGTCGTACCACCTACCGAGCACTCTCCACGATGGTCGCCGGGCTCGCGCGCACACTGACGGCCGAAGGGGTTGCGCCGGGCGATCGGGTCGGACTGGCGTGCGGCAACGACGAAGCGTTCGTCGTCGGCTACCTGGCGGTCTTGCGGACCGGGGCCGTGGCCGTCCCGCTCAACCCGAGCGCGCCGGCACGGGAGCTGCGGCGTGACCTCGACGCGATCGAACCGCGTCTCGTGCTCACCTCGCGCGCACTGCACGACCTCGTCACCGAAGCCGGTGGCACCGCCCTCGTCATCAGCGGCGTACCAGGTGGCGATCTCCAGGACGGCCACGTCGACACGGATCCGGGCGACGACGCGCCCGCCGCCCGCGCTGCCGACGATCCCGCAGTGATGCTGTTCACGTCGGGAACAGCGGGGACACCCAAGGCCGCGGTGCTCACCCACGGGAACCTCGCGGCGAACATCGCGCAGGTGCTCGCGCATCCCGGCCTGGCCGTCCGGGCCGACGACGTCGTCCTCGGTGCGCTCCCGTTCCACCACATCTTCGGTCTCAACGTCGTGCTCGGGGTGACGCTCGCGGCGGGCGGAGCTGTGGTGCTCGAGGACCAGTTCGACGCCGTGCGTACCGCGGGGCTCGTCACCCAGCACGGCGTCACCGTGGTCGCCGGGGTCCCGACGATGTACGACCAGTGGCTCGCGGTCGACCCGCCCCTGCCGCCGGCAACGTTCGCGTCGATCCGGGTGGCGGTCTCCGGTGCGGCCCCGCTCCCCGATCGGGTCGCCGAGGGGTTCCGCGACCGTTACGGGATCGTCCTCCACCAGGGCTATGGCCTCACGGAAGCTGCCCCGATCGTCACGACGACAGCGTTGTCCGCGGCGCCGGCGCCGGGCTCGATCGGGCCGCCCCTGCCGGGCGTGGAGGTCCGCCTGGTGGGCGACGACGGCGCCGACGCACTGGTGGGCGATCCCGGCGAGATCTGGGTCCGCGGTCCCAACGTCTTCTCCGGGTACTGGAACGACGACGAGGCCTCGGCGCGCGCCCTGACCGCCGACGGCTGGCTCCGCACGGGCGATGTCGCCGTGTTCACCGACGCCGGCGAGCTCTTCATCGTGGACCGGGCCAAGGATCTCGTGATCGTGTCCGGATTCAACGTCTTCCCGGCCGAGGTCGAGGAGGTCCTGCTCGAGCATCCCGACGTCGCCGATGCCGCGGTCGTCGGTGAGGAGCATCCTCGGACAGGCGAGGCCGTGGTGGCCTTCGTGGTGGCGAGGTCCGGGGGCTCGCTCGACGCCGAAGTGCTCGGGGCGTGGTGCGCACACTCCCTCGCCCGCTACAAGTGCCCGGCCCGCTACGAGCTCGTGGCCGAGCTACCCCGGTCGTCGGCCGGCAAGCTGCTCCGCCGTGAGCTGCGTCCTTCGGCGACGACGAAGCCCGCGTAGACCACCGCGATCCCCACGGCGAGGCTCAGGCTGAAGGCTTCGTCGTGGCCGACCAGGCCTTGCACCAGCCCACCACTCGACAGCACGAGGGTGCCGAGCGCGATGAGGACGTTGGCGAGCGCCCGTCGGGCGTGGCCGGCGAGCCCACGGTCCCGTGCGTAACGAACCCCTGACCACAGCGCCCCCCCGACGATCACGGTGGCGCCGACGCCGCTTCCGACGGCGGCCAGGATGCGGGGGAGGGCACCGAAGACCTCCTTTCCGACGGGGATCTCGGTGCCGCGCACGGCCGTCATGGGGGCACTGATCAGCACGCCCACGGCCAGGCCGGTGAAGCCGACGAGGAACCACTGGACCCGGCGCCCGATCTCGGGCCCGGCCAGGAGGATGACGGTGCCGAGGGCGAGCCAGGGGACGTTGAGCACGGCGCCCAGGAGATAGAACGCCCGGAACGTGCCCCGGTCCCATCCGGTCGACACCCCGACCGCCAGTGCCGCCGCGGCGAGGGCGAACATCGCGAGCGCGACCGTCCAGACCCGGAGATGGGCGCTGCGCCGCTGGGTGGCTCGGACGAGGGTCGCCTCCGCGAACAACGAGGCCAGCGCCGTCGCGAGGAAAGCGAGCCCAGTGACCACCGCCTGAGCGTACGGGGAGCCCAGCGTGCGGAACGTCCCCCTGCTGTGACCCGTGCACGAACGGCCCTTGTGAACATGGGCACGGATGGCGCTTGTGAACAAATGCACGAGCGGCGGTAGGCTTGGGATCCCCACCCGGACGTCGGACCCCTGTGCGGGTCTGGTCTGCAGTCCGGCGTGCAGTCCGGAGCAGAGTCAGGGAGTCCTCCCATCGCCGACGCCCGCAGGATCCCCGAGGCCACCGTGAGCCGCCTGCCGCTGTACTCGCGGGCGCTCCTGGAGATGGCCGACCAGTCGATCGGCACGGTGTCGTCCGAGCAGCTGGCCGAAGTCGCGGGCGTGAACGCGGCCAAGGTCCGCAAGGACCTCTCCCACCTCGGCTCCTATGGCACCCGGGGCGTCGGGTACGACGTCGCCGAGCTGGTCACCGAGATCGCGCGGGAGCTCGGGCTCACCCACGACTGGCCGGTCGCGATCGTCGGCCTGGGAAACCTCGGCCGAGCGCTCGCCAACTACGGGGGGTTCGGCGCCAGGGGCTTCCGGGTCGTGGCCCTCGTCGACGCCGACGTGGCCAAGGTCGGGGAGCTCGTGGGCGACCTCCCGATCGAGCCCATCGCCGACCTCGACGAGATCGTCGCGTCCCGCAGCGTGTCCATCGGCGTGATCGCGACCCCGGCTTCCGCGGCTCAGGAGGTCTCCGACCGGCTCGTCGCCGCCGGGGTGGGCTCGATCCTCAACTTCGCGCCCACGGTGGTGGCTGTCGCGCCTGGCGTGTCGCTGCGGAAGGTCGACCTGGCCACCGAGCTCCAGATCCTCTCCTTCTACCAGGAGCACCGCGCGGAGGCCTCGGCATGAGCGCCGAGGTCGCGACCGGGCGCCCGGGCCTCGGCGGGTACCCCGTGAACCTGCTGCTCGACGGCCGCCGGTGCGTCGTCGTCGGGGCGGGGCGGATCGCGGCCCGCAAGGTCGGGGCACTGCTCGAGGCGGGCGCCGATGTGCACGTGGTCGCCCCGGTCGTCTGCGATGAGATCGAGACCTGGAGCCGCGACGGAGCCCTCACCCTGTCCGTCCGACCGTTCGTCGACGCCGATCTCGACGACGCGTGGCTGGCGACCGCCGCGACCGACCGCCCGGAGGTCAACCGGGCAGTGTTCGAAGCGGGTACGGCCCGTCGCGTGTGGGTGAACGCGGCTGACGACCCCGAGCACTGCTCGTGCACGCTGATGTCGGTGGTCCGCCAGGGCGATCTCGTGGTCACCGTGGGGACGGGCGGGCGCAGTCCGGCCCTGGCCACCTACCTCAAGGACCACGTCCGGACCGAGATGGGGCCGGAGTGGGCCACCCTCCTCGAGCTGCTGTCGGAGGCCCGCGAGGCCCTCCGGTCGACCGGCACCTCGAGCGAGGGACTCGATTGGCGAGGCGCGCTCGACTCGGGCATGCTCGATCTCATACGCGACGGTCGCACCGCCGACGCCAAGGAGCTCCTTCAGACGTGTCTCTCGTCGTCGTCGGACTGAACCACCACACCGCACCGGTCGGCTTGCTCGAGCGGATGACGGTGTCGTCCAGCGCCCTCCCCAAGGCGCTGCACGACCTCGTGTCGCGCGAGCACCTGGCCGAAGCGGTGCTCCTCGCCACCTGCAACCGCATCGAGGTCTACGCGCGGACCACCCGGTTCCACGACGGTGTCGACGATGTCCGTCACTTCCTCGCCGAGACGTCGGGGGTCACCCCCGACGCGCTCACCGAGCAGCTGTACACGTACCACGACGAAGCCGCGGTGGCGCACCTCTTCGGGGTCGCGTCCGGCCTCGACTCGATGATCATCGGCGAGGGGGAGATCCTCGGGCAGGTGCGCGATGCCTGGATCAACGCCGAGCGCGAGCATTCGGCCGGTGTCCTGCTGTCGCGGGTCTTCCGCCAGGCGGTCGAGGTGGGCAAGCGGGCCCGTACCGAGACCGGGATCGGCCGTCACGCGGTCTCGGTCTCCTCTGCTGCCGTGCAGATCGCCGCGGACCGATTGGGATCGCTCGAGGGCCGCCGTGTCCTGCTCCTGGGCGCGGGCGACGTCGGCGAAGGGATGGCGATCGCGCTGTCCGGAGCCGGGGTCGAGGAGATCGTGGTCGCGAACCGCAGTCGGGCCCGCGGCAGCGAGCTCGCCAACCGGGTCGGTGGTCGCTCGGTGCCGCTCGACGACGTGCTCGATGCCCTCGTGTCCTGCGACGTGCTGCTCTCCTCGTCGGGTGCTCCCGGAACGCTCGTGGAGCGGGCCGACATGGAGGAGGTCATGCGTCGGCGCGACGGCCGCGCCCTGCTGATCGTCGACGTGGCCGTTCCCCGCGACGTCGATCCCGGCGTGGGGCAGGTCTTCGGCGTGATGCTCCTCGACATCGACGACCTCAAGGCAGTCGGCGAGCAGTCGTTGCAGGCCCGTCGGGCCGAAGTCGGTCGGGTCCGGGTGATCATCACCGACGAGCTCGACCGCTTCCGCACCGAGCGCTCCGCCCGTGAGGTCGCACCGCTGATCGCAGCGCTGCGCGAGCAGATGGAGGACCTCCGGCTCGTGGAGCTCGCCCGGCACGAGACCAAGCTCGCGGCCCTCGGTCCGGACACGCGAGCGGTGATCGAGCAGGTCACCCGCGGCTTGCTCAACAAGGTCCTGCACGAGCCGACCGTCCGGCTCAAGGATGCGGCCGGCTCGGCGCTCGGCGATGGCTATGCCGACGCGCTCGCGGCGCTCTTCGCCCTGCGCGACGACGGTCCGCCGACGGCCACCGATCCGGCCACCGAACTGGTCACCGACCCGCCCACCGACCCGGCCACCGGGCCGCCCACCGACCCGCCCACTGACCCGGGCTCCTGATGGCGCCGCTGCGGGTTGCGACCCGTGGCAGTGCCCTCGCTCGCTGGCAGGCGGAGCGGGTCGTCGCGCTGCTCACGACGCTCGATGGAGTGGAGGCGGACCTCGTCGTCGTCGAGACCACGGGCGATCGCCGCGCCGACGCCCCGATCCACGAGATCGGCGGCACGGGCGTCTTCGTCAAGGAGGTCCAGGAAGCGGTTCTCGACGGTCGGGCCGACATCGCCGTGCACTCGGCGAAGGACCTCCCCGCTCTCACCCCGGACGGCCTCGTCCTCGCGGCGGTCCCCGAGCGCGCCGACCCCCGGGATGCGCTCGTGGGGGCGACGCTCGCCGCGTTGCCAACCGGTGCGATGGTCGCGACGGGATCGGTCCGACGGCGAGCCCAGCTGGCCGCGCTGCGTCCGGATCTCGGGTTTGCCGAGCTCCGGGGCAACATGCACACCCGGCTCGAGAAGGCCGACGGGTTCGACGCGATCGTGGTCGCGGCCGCCGCGCTCGACCGGCTCGGGCTCGAGGGCCGGATCGCCGAGCGGCTGGACCCCACGGTCATGCTCCCGCAGGTCGCCCAGGGTGCGCTCGCCGTGGAGTGTCGCGGCGACGACGATCCGACGAGGGCGGCGCTCGCCACCATCGACGATACGGACGTCCGGCGCGCGGTCGACGCGGAGCGCGCGTTCCTCGCCCGGCTCGGCGGGGGGTGCTCGATGCCGGTTGGTGCCCTTGCTGCGGTCGTCGGCCCCTTGGTCGAGATCGAGGCGCTCTTCGCTGCACCGGACGGGCGCTGGGTCCGGCGCGCGCACGCCGCCGACGCCGATCCGGCGGTGGCGGGCCGGTCGGTCGCCGACACGCTGCTCGCCACGGTCGACGAGATCGAGCAGGAGGTCACGACGTGACGGTGTGGCTGGTCGGCGCGGGGCCAGGGGATCCTGGGCTCCTCACCCGTCGCGGCGCCGACGTGCTCGCCGATGCGGAGGTGGTCGTCCACGATCGTCTCGCGAACCCGGCGCTGCTGGAGCTCGCGCCGTCGGAAGCGTTGTTGATCTCGGTCGGCAAGGCTCCGGGCCGCGTGGAGATGGACCAGGACGGCATCAATGCCGTCCTCGTCGAGCACGGTACGGCCGGGCGGCGCGTCGTTCGGCTCAAGGGCGGCGACCCGTTCGTCTTCGGCCGGGGCGGCGAGGAGGCTGAGGCGCTCGCAGCTGCCGGTGTGCCGTTCGAGATCGTCCCGGGTATCACGAGTGCCATCGCGGCGGCGGCGTACGCCGGGATCCCGGTCACGCACCGCGGCCTCTCGACCCACTTCACGGTCGTCACCGGCCACGAGGACCCTGCGAAGGGCCGCACCGACGTCGACTGGGAAGCGCTCGGACGCGCCGGCGGCACGCTCGTGATCCTCATGGGCGCGTCGCGCATCCGCGACATCGCCGACCGTCTGATGGCCGCGGGACGACCACCCACGACACCGGTCGCGGTCGTGCGAAACGGCACCCGCGCCGACCAGGTATCGCTGCGCAGCACCCTCGCGACCGTGGGCGACGCCGATGTGCGCCCCCCTTCGGCGATCGTCGTCGGTGAGGTCGCCGCGCTCGACCTCGCGTGGTTCGAGCAGCGGCCCCTGTTCGGACGACGCATCGTCGTCACGCGGGCCAGGGAGCAGGCGAGCGAGCTACGCGTCCGGCTCGAGACGCTCGGTGCGGCGGTGGTCGAGCTACCCACGATCGAGGTGCAGCCCGTCGAGTTCTCCGTCCCGCCGCTCGAGGAGTACTCCTGGCTGGTCTTCACGTCCGCGAACGGCGTCCGAGCCTTCTTCGACGAGGGTCTCGCCGCCGCGGGGCTCGACACCCGCGCGCTCGGTGGTGTGCGCGTGGCGGCGATCGGCCCGGGGACCGCGTCGGCGCTGGCCGCCCGCGGCGTCCGTCCCGACGTGGTGCCCGAGCGGTTCGTGGCCGAGTCGCTGCTCGAGGCGTTCCCCGCTCCTGCGCGCGCCGGCGAAGCGGTGCTCCTGGCCCGGGCCGAGGCGGCGCGCGACGTGCTCCCCGAAGGGCTCACCGAGCAGGGCTACCGGGTCGACGTGCTCCCGGTGTACCGGACCGTCCGGGCCCCGGTCGATCCCGATCAGGTGCAGCTCGTCCGCGACGGAGCGGTCGATGCCCTGACGTTCACCTCGTCGTCGACGGTGCGGAACTTCTGCGAAGCGCTCGGCCCGCTCCCCGAGTCGATGCCCCCGGTGATCTCGATCGGCCCGGTCACCTCGGCCACGGCCCGGGACCTCGGCCTCACGGTGGCCGCCGAGGCCGATGCGCACACGATCGACGGCCTGGTTGCGACGCTCCTCGAGGCGCTGCGCCCGGCCTGACCGGGGTTCCCTGACCGGGTGATACCGGAGTGCCAGCCGAACCGGTCCGCCCCTAGCATTGGCGCCATGGCGTTCCCCGCGCAACGTCCTCGCCGCCTCCGCCGCACGCCCGCGATGCGACGCCTCGTGGCCGAGGCCGGCATCTCCGTGGACGATCTCGTGGCGCCCCTGTTCGTGAAAGAGGGGATCGATGCCCCTGAGCCCGTCGGGTCGATGCCCGGCGTCGTGCAGCACACCCAGGAGAGCCTCCGCAAGGAGGTGCGCACCCTGGCCGACCTGGGTGTTCCTGCGGTGATCCTCTTCGGCATCCCTGCGGCGAAGGACGCCCGCGGGTCCGGTGCCGATGATGCCGATGGGGTCGTCCAGACCGCGCTGCGGTCGCTCCGCGACGAGGTGGGCGAGGACCTCGTGCTCATGACCGACACCTGTCTCGACGAGTACACCGACCACGGTCACTGCGGGATTCTCGACGACAGTGGCGAAGTTGCGAACGACGCCACCATCGATCGGTACGCGTCGATCGCGGTGGCCCAAGCCGATGCCGGAGCCGACGTGATCGCCCCGTCGGGAATGATGGACGGTCAGGTAGGAGCGATCCGCGCTGCACTCGACGGCGCCGGTCACCTCGACCGCGCGATCCTCGCCTACTCCGCGAAGTACGCCTCGGCGCTCTACGGACCATTTCGCGATGCCGCAGAGTGCGCCCCGCAGCACGGCGACC
>JANOWV010000127.1:0-2675 GCA_031418075.1 Actinomycetes bacterium | reverse complement strand
GCCGACGACGGCGGGCGTCGGCCGCCAGGGCTTCGAGCGTGCCGACCGCGGTCGCCTCCCAGGTGCATTCCGCGGCGCGCGTGACCGCACCGGCCGAAAGTCGGGCGCGCAGACTGTCGTCGGTGAGCACCCGCACGAGGGCAGCACCGAAATCGGCGTCGGCGCCGACCAGCAGACCACTCGCCCCGTCGTGAACGGCATCGCGGTGGCCGGCGATGTCGGTTGCGACCGCCGGCGTCCCGCACGCGGCGGCCTCGGTGATGGTCATCCCCCACCCCTCACGCGCCGAGGTGCTCGCGAGCACCCAGGCGCGCCGGTAGAGGTCGATGAGCTCATCGTCGTCGACGCGGCCCACGAGCTGGATCCAGTCGTCGGCGCCCTTGGTCGCGATCTCCGCCTCGATGGCCTCGCGTTCGTACCCTTCGCCGACGATCACGGCCTGGAGCTCGGGAACCCGGGCCTTGGCCGTCGCGAGTGCGTCGACCAGCAGGTGGAACCGCTTCACCGGGACGAGACGGCCGACCGCGACGACGAGCGGCGTCGGCGAGCGCTCCGCTCCCGGTGTGAACCGGGCATCGACACCGGGCGCGACGACGCTGACGCGGTCAGCGGCGAACCCCATGTCGTGGACGAGCTCGTGCTTCGAGGTCTCGGAAAGGGTCACCACCGTCTCGTTGCGATAGAGCGGAGGAGCGAGGCGCGCCTCGATGAACCGCCCCAGCCGCGCCAGATGCGGCGGCAACGTCATGTCCCACATCTCGGCGTGCAGGTGGTGCAGGAAGATCACTCGGGGCCCGCTGGTCCACAGCGGCGAGAAGAACGGCATCCCGTTCCAGATCTCCACCAGACCGTCGGCTCGACCGTACCGACGGGTCAGCTCGCCCATCGCGGCGCGCGGGAACACCATGTACCGACCCGCCTTGCGCACGACCCGGTAGCCGCTGCGATGACCCAGACGGGGATGACCGCTCGCGAATGAGGTGCGCAGCGTCACATCGAGTCCCGCGGCAGCCCACATCGACGCGATCTGGTGGGCGTGGATCTCGGAGCCACCCGCTTCGGGATCGTCGAGATCCCGCCAGGCGAGCAGGTGCACCCGCCGGAGGCCTGCCGCGGCCGCGATGTCGCCGAGCTTGCGGGCGACGGACCCGTGCGGCGCTTCGCTGCCTTCGTCGCGCCGTTCCACGAGCCCTCCGCAGGTCCCTGATGCCAGCGTCAGCGTAGGCGAGAACCCCCGGATCGGGCCACGCGCCACGATCGTCTCGCCAGGGTGTCGGCGGCAGGCCCTCGTATGCTCGCCCCGTGCCGCGCCGCCTCCGCTCGTTGCTCGCGTTCGGTATCGCGGTGGGATTGGCGGCGACGGCGATGCCCGCGAGCGCCCGGACGTCGACGGTCGCCAAGCCGCGAGTCCGCATGATGGTGCTCGGCGACTCGGTCATGGTCGACGGCTACCCGGGTGTCGCCGCGGCCGCCGACGCCACTGGCCGGATCCGTCCCTTCAACAACTCGTTCGCCGGCGTCGGGCTGACGACCGAACCGTGGCGCAAGCGGTACCGGGCCGCGATCATCGAGCGTCGACCCGACGTCGTGGTCGAGATGCTCGGCGGCTTCGACCTGGCGGCGGCCCACGACGACCCGCTCGGGTACGCCGCGACCGTCCGGGCCGCGATGCGGCTGCTCAGCGAGAACGGACGGACCCTCATCTGGATCGGGATGCTCCCGGCTGACCCGGAGTTCGTCGATGACGGGCTCCGCCGCGGGCTCAACGAGATCCTGCAGGCGGAGGCCGACGCGTTGCCCAGACGCGTCCGCTATGTCGACCCCGACCCGATCTTCGCCGGGCCCGACGGGGTGGTCGCGACGTTCCTGCCCGGCCCGGACGGCACCCCGGTGCGGATCCGAAAGGTGGACGGCGCGCACCTGTGCCCCGACGGCGCCGCGCTCCTCGGGCTCACCATCATCGATGCCCTGCGGGACCGGTTCGACCTCCCCACACACCGGCCGCGACCCAACGGGGCCTGGGTACGCGGTACCTGGCGCAATGATCCCGTCTACACCGAGTCCAAGTCGTTCGACGCCCGGACGCTGGAGCTGACCTCGGACGTCTGCCCCCCGTCGGCCTGATCCCGACGGGCGCGCCGACGTTCGGTCACGACCTCGGACAGCCTGGCGAGCGGCACCGCGGCCGCGATCACCAGCAAGATCTCCGCCGGCACGCGATAGCGCGTGTTTCCGAACGCGATCATCGCGGCGAGCGTCGACGACACGGCGAGCCCCACGAGCGGGTAGATGATCGTCTTCTTGCGCCGGAGCATCACCAGTCCGACGATCGCGAGGAGCGCCAAGAAGTAGAACTGGCCCAACGCGATCTTGACGACCTCCGTGGGACTGCGACCCTGCTCGAAGCTGTCGAACTTCAGCTTCTGGAACGGGCGGTAGAGCTCCCACATCCGTCCGACGCGCGCCGCGACGACCACGGGGAACCGGTCGAGATGGTCCTTCAGGTAGTCGAGACCGTCCTCACGGAACTTCGCCGACACCTGCGACTCGTCGCCGGGTCGCTTCCACCGGTCGGCCATGCACCGGAGGTCCCACCACCCGAGGCGGTCACCGTAGAAGGTGGTTGCGCAGTAGGTGTTCGCGAGCGTGAAGTCACCACCCGTCGAGAGGGTGAC
>JANOWV010000126.1:0-2608 GCA_031418075.1 Actinomycetes bacterium | reverse complement strand
TCATCGGTGGAAACCACGACGAGCGGCTCCAAGGTTCCCACGAGCTTTTCGATCGTGGCGAGGTGGAGGCCATCGAGGGTGCGCACGAGCAGCGACTCGACCGCCACGTCGCGGACCCACTTGCGGTCGGCCGGCACGACGTACCACGGTGCCTCGCCCGTCGACGTCTCGGTGATCACCTCGTCGTAGAGCTCCTGGTAGTCGTCCCACTGCTTACGGACGTCGAGGTCCGCAGCGTTGAACTTCCAGTTCTTGACCGGGTCGTCGACCCGCGCCTGGAGCCGCTCGCGCTGCTCATCCTTGGAGATGTGAAGGAAGACCTTCACGACCGTGGTCCCCTCCTCGGTGAGCATCCGCTCGAACTCCCGGAGATGCCGGTAGCGCTGGCGACACCGATCCCCGTCGACCACGCCGATCATCCGAGCTGCGAGCACGTCTTCGTAGTGCGAGCGGTTGAACACACCGAGCTTGCCCCGCGCCGGACAGACCCCGTGGACGCGCCACAGGTAGTCGTGTGCTCGCTCCGCCTCGGACGGCGCTTTGAAGCTGGCGACCTCACAGCCCTGGGGGTTCAGTCCGGAGAGGACCCGACGGATCGTCCCGTCCTTCCCGGCGGAGTCCATTCCCTGGAGGACGAGCAGGACCGAGCGCTCGGCTTCGGCCCAGAGCCGCTCGTGGAGCTCGCACAGCTCCCCGTCGAGACGTTCGCGCATCGCGGCCGCTTCGTCCTTGTCGAGCCCGAGCTTGTCGCGCGGGTCACGCTCGGCGAGGCCGGCTGCGACTCCCGGCTTCACCCGCAGATCGTCGACGAACTTCTCCATGGCTCGGGGCACTCCTCTTCGCGGCGTCGGCAACAGTGCCGGCGAGCGACGCTAGCGTGACGGCCGTGGCGCTCGACGTGAACCTGCTCGATGGCGCGTTCTACGCCGGGAACCCGTCCCCCACCTACCAGCGGCTCCGTGACGAGGCCCCGGCCTACTGGGACCCGGTCAACCGCATCTGGGGCATCAGTCGCTACCACGATGTCGTCGCGGTCGAGAAGCACCCGGAGCGTTACACCTCGTCGCTGGGGTCGCGGCCCCGGATCCCCGGTGACGTGTCGATGATCAACAACGACGACCCGTTGCACCAACACAAGCGGCGCCTCGTGGCCCGACGGTTCACACCCCGCTCGATGAAGCAGCACGAGGACCACGTGCGCGGCGTCGTGACGGACCTCATCGACGCGATCGCACCGATGGGCCGGTGCGAGGTGATCGCCGACCTCGCCGCCCCGCTCCCAGCGCGGGTCATCGGCGAGCTGCTGGGGCTCGGCCCCGAACTTGGCGACAAGTGCCGCGAGTGGTCCGAGATCACGATGCTCGAAGGTGGCCAGTACCTCGCCGACGGCGGCGAGCGATCTACGAGCGACGCGACCGTCAACGCGGTGCTGGAGTTCGCGGGTGCCACGCTCGAGGTCCTCGCGGCCCGCCGCGTCGAGCCGGCCGATGACCTCCTCTCGGTCTGGGCCCACTCCGAGGTCGAGTTCCCCGACGGCACCACGCGCCCGATGAACGACAATGAGATCGTCCACGAGGCGTTGCTGCTGCTCGACGGCGGGGCCGAGACGACCCGCACCGTGATCGGCACCTCCTGCCTCGCACTCGCGCGCCACCCCGACCAACGGGCACGCCTCGTCGCGGACCCGGCGATCCTCGGGACGACGGGCGTCGAAGAGCTCATCCGGTGGGTGACTCCCATCCTCAACATGCGTCGCACCGCGACCGAGGACCACGAGCTGCACGGCGAGACGATCCACGAGGGGGACGAGCTGCTCTTGATGTACTCGTCGGCGAATCGCGACGAGCGGATCTTCGACGATCCCGAAGCACTCGAGGTCACGCGTCCGCACAACCACCACGTTGCGTTCGGGTTCGGGACACACTTCTGTCTCGGAGCGTCGCTCGCCCGCCTCGAGATCCGGGTGATGTTCGAAGAGCTGCTCCGGCGGCTCCCCGACATGGAGCTGGCGCAGGACGCCGAGCCGACGAAGGTCCCGTCGGCGTTTGCGTGCGCCTACGACGCGATCCCGATGGAGTTCACGGCCTGCTGAGCACGGTCGACGCCCGCTCGTAGACGCGAATCGCCGCGGCCAGGAGCCCGAGGCCCACAAGGATCACGATCACCGCCGCGAGCCCGCCGCCGACGTTCCACGACGAGCGGTCCCCGAGTGCGAGGCACGTTCCACCGTGCTTCCCGGTGAAAGGCCCGAACGCCCGCAGGGCGATCGTCTCGCAGTCGGCCGACACGGCCCCGACGAGGATCGACATCCCGGACCACGCCCACAGCAGGCCAGTGACCGTCAACCAAGTAACAGCCAGCGTCGCAACAACTCGAGGTACCCAGCTCTCCCGCACAGAACGTCCCCGCTTCTCTTGGTTGCACCGTGCGCGTCGCACGCTACTGACGGCCGAGACCGGTTGTCGAGGACTCCGCGTCGAAGAACTTGGACCGCCGATCAGGCGAGCCGGTTGGCGGCGGTGACCACTCGATCGAGCACGTCCGGGGCGACAGTCGCGGCGCCCTCCACCGAAAGGTGACCGCCATCCCCGGGACGCAGCTCCACCCC
>JANOWV010000125.1:0-1629 GCA_031418075.1 Actinomycetes bacterium | reverse complement strand
GTTTCGCGACGCTCCACCATCGAAGGAATCTGTCAGCATCCTTGATGCTGGCCTCGACGAAAGGAATCACAGATGATGCTTGCCATTAGTGCGTTGGATCCGACCATTCGGGCCATCCTGTTCGGAGCCGCGGTCGTACTCTTCGTTCTGGCCGCTCTCGGATACGAGCGAGGTAAAGCGGGCTTCATGGCCGCCGGCTTGGCGGCGTTCGTCTTCCCGTTCTTCTGGGATGCACTCGCCGCCGCCTAGATGTACTCGGGAGTCGTTCCTGGTGTCGGAGGCGGCACCAGCATCGCGTTCCGGTAGTAACGCAGCTCGGCGATCGACTCCCGCACGTCGCCGAGGGCGCGGTGCGCCTCCTGCTTCGCCGGACGCTTCCGGTACGCGTCGGGGTACCACCGACGGCACAGCTCCTTGAACGACGACACGTCGATGCTCCGATAGTGGAGGTACTCGTCGAGCTCGGGAAGGTACGCGTGCATGAACCGGCGGTCGACTCCGATCGAGTTCCCGCAGAGTGGTGCAGCGCGCGCTTCGGGGACGTGACGGCGGACGTACTCGAGCGCGGCCCGTTGGGCGTCGGCGAGGGAGAGCGTCGATGCCTCGATCTCGGTGAGCAGGCCCGAGGACGTGTGCATCTTGCGGACGAAGTCGTCCATCCGGTCGAGCGCGTCCACCGGCTGGTGGACGACCATGTCGATGCCTTCGTCGAGGGGCTCGAGCTCGTCGTCGGTGACGAGCAAGGCGATCTCCACCACGACGTGGCGGGCGACCTCGAGGCCGGTCATCTCGAGGTCGAGCCAGACGAGCGGCGCGTCCTTCCCGCCGCCTTCGTTCCCACCGCTCTGGGTGCTCGCGTCCTGGTCCGATCCGGTCTCCGTCACGGGGCGAGGGTACGCCGCGGTGGGTAGCCTTCGCGCGATGCGGCGGGGGGAGGTGCTCCGGGGACCTCGGGTCGAGCTGCGTCCGCTGAAGGTGAGCGACTGGGACGTCTGGCACGAGGTGCGGACGCGCAGTCGCGACTGGCTGGAGCCGTGGGAGCCGCTCGGCGAGCCCGGCGCGCCCGACCCGTCGGTCGATGCGGACGCGTTCAAGTCGCGCTGCGGCTCATGGGACCGACAACGCCACTTCGACGCCGCGTACGGGTTCGGGATCTTCCTGCGAGACAAGGGTCCGCTCATCGGCGAGGTGAGTCTGGGAAGTGTGCAACGCGGACCGTTCCAGTCGGCCAACGTCGGCTACTGGATCGACGAAGCCAGCGCCGGCCGGGGGTACATGCCCGAGGCCGTCGCGGTCATCCTGCGCCAAGCGTTCGAGCATCTCGGACTCCACCGAGTCGAAGCTGCGATCGTGCCGCGCAACGATCGGAGCCGCCGCGTGGCCGAAAAGCTCGGGATGCGAGACGAGGGGATCTCCTCGCGCTTCCTCCAGATCCGGGGCGTGTGGGAAGACCACGTGCGCTACGCGATCACGGTGGAGGAGTGGGAGGCGCGCAAGGACGAGATCCTCGCCGCGTTCCTCAGCAACGCCTGACCGGAGTCGTCGCGAGACGACGAGAACGCGGACCTGGTTTGCTCACTCCGCCGTAGGCGGGTGAGCAACGCATCAATCGGGGGTGCGTTGTTCGAA
>JANOWV010000124.1:0-2856 GCA_031418075.1 Actinomycetes bacterium | reverse complement strand
ACCGACGGCACGAGCGTTCACCTTCCACACTGTGGTCGCACCCTGAAGCACTACATTCCCGGCATCGACGCCGACCCCGCCACCGATCTGCACGCCGATCTCGCGCTCGCGCACGAGCTCTGTGACGCGGCGGATGCGATCACGATGCCCCGATTCCGGGCAAGTGATCTCCAGGTCGAGACGAAACCGGACCTCACGCCGGTGAGTGAGGCCGACCGCGCCGTCGAGGAGATGATCAGGAGTCGACTCGCGACCGCGCGACCCGATGACTCGATCCTCGGCGAGGAGTTCGGCGTCTCGGGGACCGGCAGCCGTCGATGGATCATCGACCCGATCGACGGCACCAAGAGCTACGTGCGCGGCGTGCCCGTGTGGGCCACGCTGCTGGCCCTCGAGGTCGGCGGCGAGCCGGTCGTCGGGGTCGTCTCGGCCCCGGCGCTCGGGCGCCGGTGGTGGGGCACGCGCGACGGGGGCGCGTTCGCCGACGGTGAACCCATCCACGCGTCCGGTGTGCGCGCGATCGAGGACTCCTTGCTCTGCCTCGCCAACATCCGCCACTGGGAGGAAGTCGGCCTCGCCGACGCGGTGCTCTCCTTGGAGCGAAGGGTCTGGCGCTCAGTGGGGTATGGCGATTTCTGGGGGCATGTTCTCGTCGCCGAGGGCGCGGCCGACATGATGCTCGAGCCCGAGCTGGCCTACTGGGACGTCGCTGCGCTTCGACCGATCCTCGAGGAAGCCGGTGGCCGCTGCTCGGCACGCACGGGTGGCCCTGCCATCGGTCCGGGTGGCTGCGTCTCCACGAACGCGCACCTGCACGACGAGGTCCTCGCGCTCCTGGCTGTGGACTCGGCCGCGGAGTCCCGATGAGCCGCACCGAGGTGACAGTCGGCCTCGACATCGGGACGTCGTCGGTGAAGGCCGTTGCCGCCGATCATGACGGCAACGTCGTCGCCACCGCGCGCGTCCCGCACGACGTCGGGGTCCCGAGTCCCGGCAGGTTCCAGCACGACGCTGAGGTCGCGTGGCGGCGCGGGCCGCGCGAGGCATACGCCGCGGTGTCCACCGATCTCGACGTGCTCGGGGTGAGTGTCGCCGCGATGGTGCCGTCGCTCGGCGCGGTCGACTCCGAAGGGATCCCGATCACCCCGGGCCTGCTCTACGGCGACGAGCGCGGTCGCGCCGGTGGTGGACGCGAACGCGCCGACGGCAGCCCCGCCGAGAGCGGTGAGCTGCTCGGGTTCCTGCGCTGGTGTGCGGCCGAGGCGCCCGACGCGGCGGGGTACTGGCCGGCGCAGGCAGTCGCGAACCACGCGCTGTGCGGTGAGGGAGTCCTCGATACTTCCACTGCGGCCTCCACGTTTCCGTTGTTCGACTGGACCGGCTGGGATCCCGAGGTTGCCGGGGACGCGGGCGCGCGGGTCGAGCAGTTCCCGCGGCTCGTCCCCACCGGTTGGGAAGCAGGGCGGATCGACGGTGACGGACCACCGCTCGCGTCGGGGTGCGTCGACGCGCTCGCGGAGCAGCTCGTCGCCGGTGCGGACAACGCGGGCGACGTGTTCGTCATCCTCGGTACGACGCTCATCGTCTGGGCCGTCGTCGATGTGCCCGAGGATGGTTCCGAGGTGAGTGTCCCCGGTTTCTGGACCATCCCGCACACTGCCGCGGGCAAGCTGATGGTGGGTGGACCGTCGAACGCAGGTGGGATGTTCTGCAACTGGGCAACCGGTCTGCTCGGCGAGCCGAATGGCGCACCGGAGGCGGGACGTGTCCCCGTGTGGGCGCCCTATCCGCGCGGCGAACGCACTCCGTTCCACGACCCGGATCGGCGAGCTTCGTTGGTGGACCTCGACCTCACCCATGACGCGGCGGGAGTTCGACGAGCCGCGTTCGAGGCATCGGGATTCGTGGTGCGGCGCGTCATCGAGACCGTCGGCGCGCACGCCGACTTCCGCGCGAACCGACTGGTTGTGAGCGGTGGGGGCAACCGGGTCGACGAGTGGCTGCAAGCGGTCGCCGACGCGACGCAAGTGCCGATCGAGTGCGTCGCCGTGCCCGAGGGCGGCGCACTCGGGTCTGCCTGGCTGGCGCGGATCGCGGCGGGGCTCGAGGAGCCGATCGCCATGACCGAGGGACGGCGGTGGGCGCGGGTCGGGCGCCGCGTCGAGGCCGATCCTGTGTGGGTCGGACCGACCGAGGAGCGCTACCGGCGGTTCCTCGCGGTGGCCGGCGCGGACCCCGCGTCGGACCCGGGTTGAGGATCCGGGCTTAGGATCCGCCCCGTGGCGCTGCGCATCGAGATCGACCACGACACCTGCATGGGCCAGGGCCAGTGCGTCTACTGGGCGCCCGCGACCTTCGACCTCGGCGCCGACGGTCTGGCTCGGGTGACCGATGCCGATGGCGACCCCGAGGACAAGGTCGTGCTCGGCGCCAAGGGCTGTCCGACCGGCGCGATCTCGGTGTGGCGCGGCGACGAGCGGTTGGTCTGAAGCCGGGTTCGATCGGGAATCGGAATTTGCTCGGCTCCTAGGATCGGCTCATGCCGATCGGGACGACCGAAGAACACCTTGCGCTCCACGAAGCGGTCGGGGGCTGGCTCGAACGCCACGACGTCGCTGGAGTGCTGCGCACCTCGCTCGATGCTGAGCACGACGCGATCCCACCGTTCTGGTTCGGGCTCGCGGAGCAAGGTTGGCTTGGGCTCCACGTCGCGGAGGAGTATGGCGGTTCGGGGTATGCAATTCCCGAGCTCGTCGTCGTGCTCGAGGAGCTCGGCCGTGCACTCGCGCCGGGACCGATGCTCCCGACGATGCTTGCCGCCGCGGTCATCGCTGCGAGCGACGACACGGCAGCAAC
>JANOWV010000123.1:0-3104 GCA_031418075.1 Actinomycetes bacterium | reverse complement strand
GACACACCGAGATCGTCCCGATGGGGTACGGGCCGAGCGACTCGGTGCGCTTGCCTGCCCGCGACGAGGCGGGGGTCGAGGCGCTCGCCACCGCCATGGTCCGCGCCCTCGCCGGGCTCCGCGGCCCGTGGCGACTCGTCCTCGGCCAGATCCCCGCCGGCGACCCGGTGGGGGCCCGGGTCGCGAACGCGTGGCCGGAGGCCCTGCTCGGTCCGGGCGACGGGTCGCCGACGATGACGGTCGCACCGGGCGCCACCTTGGAGGACCACGCGAGCAGCAGCTACCTGAAGAACGTGCGGCGCGGCTGGCGGTTGCTCGAGCGGTCCGGGAGCGAGGTCGACCTCTCGTTCGTGACCGAGCCGGGCGCGGTCGTCGCGCTGCTCCCTGAGCTCGACGACGTACGGCGACGTCGGGACGCTGCGCTCCCCCGCGGCGCCGAGCTCGACCAACCCGAGTTCGGCGCGTTCGTCCGGACCGTCCTCGTCGACCTGGCGCGCCGCTCCGAGGTAGAGATCGCAGTGCTACGGGTCGGTGACCGCTGCGCCGGCTACGCGATCTGCCTCGTCGACGGACCGGCGTACCGGCTGTGGCAGACGAGCTTCGACCCGGAGTGGAGCGACGCCTCACCCGGTCGCCTGATCCTCGCCGCGTCGATCGAACGAGTGCTGGAGCACCGCACGGCCTCGGAGTACGACTTCATGCGCGGGGTCTACGACTGGAAGACCACGCTCGCCGATCGAGTCGTCCCGTCGGGACGACTCCTCGCGTGGTCGAGCGCAAGACTGCGATCGGGAGAATCCGCCGCTCGCAAGCTGCGCGACCGCCTCCGCGCCGGGTCGGACACATGACCCGCGCCGTGCTCCACGTGTGCGAGCCGATCGACGGCGGAGCTGCGGCTGTGGTGCACCAGCTGGTGCGCGACCAGGTCGAGCGGGGGTGGACGGTCACGGTCGCGGGACCGACCGCCGGTCCGCTGCTCGAGCGCGCCGCGGCAGGAGGCGCGCTGGTCGCACCGTGGGAAGCGGTCGGCGGACCGGGACCATCCGTACCCGGTGAGGTGCGGCGACTGCGCGGCGTGATCGATGCCGTCGCGCCCGACCTCGTGCACCTCCATTCCTCGAAAGCCGGACTCGCCGGGCGACTCGCGCTCCGCGGCTCGCGGCCGACCATCTTCCAGCCACACGGTTGGTCGTTCCGGGTGATCGACGGCGTCCGGGCGGCGGCGGCGCTCCGGTGGGAGCGGTTCGCGGGTCGGTGGGCCGTCATCGTGAACGTGAGCGAAGCAGAACGCCGGCGCGGCGCCGTCGTCGGGATCGACTCCACGTCGTTCGTCATCCCCAACGCCGTCGACACCGACCGCTTCGCGTTCGCCGATGACGCGGCCCGCGCGGCCGCTCGTGATGCACTCGGCCTCACCGCCCGACCGCTCGCAGTGTGCGTCGCACGGATGACCGGCGAGAAGGGGCACGACGTGCTGCTCGAGGCGTGGAACCACGTGCGGGAGCAGGTTCCCGATGCCACGCTCGCGCTGGTCGGCGACGGCCCGCTGCGCGCGGACCTCGAGGCTCGCGCCGACGCGAGCGTTCGGTTCGTGGGCGAGATCGACGATGTGCGCCCGTGGCTCGCCGCTTCCGATGTGGTGGCGCTGCCGTCGTACTCCGAAGGCATGTCCCTCTCGGTGCTCGAGGCGCTGGCCGTCGGTCGGAGCATCGTCGCCACCGACGTCGACGGCGCCCGAGAGGAGATCGGTGACGTCGACGACTCCGCAGGAGCGATCGTCCCGATCGCCGATTCATCCGCGTTCGGTGGCGCCCTCATCCAGCGGCTGGTCGAACCCGCCGTCGCGAGCGCCGAAGGTGAGTGCGGACGCTCCCGCGCCGAGGCGCGCTTCGACCTGCGTCGGTGGGGTGACCGCTTCGCCGACCTCGTCGACCGGGTGCTCGATGCGCCCGCAGCCGGCTTCGAACCGACTGCTCAGGCGTAATAGCTCTGCTCCGGGGTCGGCGTCCCGTTCGCGACGACACCGACGATCTCGGCCTCGAGCGAGCGCAACATCGCCACCGACTCCTCGAGGGTGCGCAGGTTCGTCCCTCGTCGAGCGACGAGCATGACGGCGTCGGCGATCGTCGCGATCGTCGGTCCGATGTCGTTGCCGAAGAGCGGCGGGGAGTCGACCACGACGACGTCGTAGGTGTCGGTCGCCCATTCGAAGAGCCGCCCCAGCCCCCGCGCCGCGAGGTCCCCGGCTTCCCGATCCGTCGACGTGGGGATCACCGAGAGATTCGGCGCAACGTCGACTTGGACGTACGGGGAGAAGTCGGCGGTCCCGGACCGCAGGGCATGGGCCAGTCCGATCGACGGGTTCATGCCGAGGGTGAGCCCGACGTTGGGACGCGGCAGGTCACCGTCGATCAGCAGGACGCGCTGGTCCAGGCGCGCACTCGCAAGCGCAACCAGCGCGGCGACGGCGGTCTTGCCCTCCCCCTCGACCGACGACGTCACCGCGAGGGTGCGGCCCCGAGTCCACTCGTCGGTGTCGTGACGCATCGCGCGATCGAGCTGGGTGCGGAGGTTGCGTACCGCCGAGCCGACGACCGGGTCGAGCAGCGCCTGCTGCGGCGACACCGATAGGGCCGAGCTCACGGGCACCGAACCGAGCAGGCGCAGTCCCGAGCCGCTCGCGACATCGTTGGCCGTGCGAACGATCGGTCGAAGGCGGTCGCGTAGGAGCATCGCTCCGACCCCGACGAGGATGGCCGCCATCGCGCCCGCGATCTCGATGAGCCGTCGGGGCGGACCCGACGGCGAGTCGTTCGGACGCGCGCTCGCCACCAGGCTCGCCTCGAGCAGCGCGTCGTTGTCAGCGAAGTCGACGACGTCGCGCGCGATCGCGTTCGCGGCCTTGCGGGCCAACACCGGGTCCTTGCCCGTCATCGTGATCTCGACGTTCGAGGTGTCCGTCGGGATCGCCACCGTGAGCTGGCGTTCGATCTCGGCCTCCGGGACACCGAGCGCGCGCGCGGCTCGGGGGACGGGCCCATCGGACTCGGCGTACACCTGGTACTTCGGGAGGACGATCCGCACGACGTCGGCACCGACGCCTT
>JANOWV010000122.1:0-7536 GCA_031418075.1 Actinomycetes bacterium | reverse complement strand
GCGACACCGGCTGCTCGATCGGGTTGGTGCCATAGCAGAGGGCGGTCTGGAAGTAGATGATCCGCTCGGTGCCGGCGGCCTTCGCGGCCTCGGCGACGAGCGCGGTGCCGAGAGCGTTGGTGGTGACGTCGCCCTCCCAGTTGTCGGGGTCCTTGTAGGACGCCGCCGCGTGGACGACGAGGTCGGGGCCGAAGTCGGCTGTGGTCCCCATGATGAGGTCGCGGTCGGCGATGGAGCCCTCGACGACCGTCAGGTGCTCGTGCTCACGCAGGTTGTCGCGGCGGCCGGTCTCGTAGTTGTCGATGACGAGGACGTCTTCGCCGCGAGCGAGCAGGCGGTCGGCGAGGTGGGAGCCGACGAAGCCGCTCCCACCGGTGATCAGGACCTTCATCTGGGAGCCTCACATGGGTTGACGAGCGACCCGCCAGCGTACCGGAGGTCGCTTCTGGAACCCCGAGCCTGCGCCACTTGGACCAGCAGCATAGACGTGGCATGATTATGGCATGGCTCGTGAACGGGTGAGCACCACCGTCGATGGGCGACTCCTGGCCGACGCACGCTCGTTGCGTGCCGAGCTGAACGATGCCGCGTTGCTCGATGAAGCGCTCGAAGCGCTGCTCTCGAAGCATCGCCGTTCCGAGGTCGACTCGACCTACACCGCGTACGACGTGCATCCGCTCGACGAAGGCGATGCATGGGGGAACCTCGCAACGTTTCGCGAGGCAGCCGCCGCATCGTGACCTCTGGGCCGCTCCGAGGCGAGGTCTGGTGGTGCGAGCTGTCGGAGGCCGGGCGGCGCCCGGTGGTCGTGCTCTCTCGAGATGTTGCGATACCGCGGCTCCGACGCGCACTGGTCGCCCCTTGCACCACCAACATCCGTGGCCTGCCGAGCGAAGTGGTGCTCGAGGTCGACGAGGATCCGATCCCGCGGCGATCCGCCGCGAATCTCGACTCGGTGGAGAGCGTCTCGATCGCGGTCCTGGTCGAGCGCCTCGGTCGACTCAGCGACGAGCGGATGCGACAGGTCTGCGCGGCGCTCGCAGTTGCCGTCGACTGCTCCGCCTGAGTCGCCGCGACGGGGACACCGCAGGCAAGGTGGTTGCGCAACAGGGGACTGCTACTCGGGTGCTGTCCCCTGTTCGAGCTCGGTCACCCGAACCTCGAGGCGCTCGAATCGTCGGTCGAGCCGGCCGCTCAGGTCGCGGATCTCGTTCAGGATCGCCGTCTCGCTCGTGCTGATCCGATTGCGGATCTCGTTGCTGAAGCCGTCGATCCGCCGGTGGACCGTTTCGATCTGCCGTTGCATCGCCTCGAGGTCGGCTGCGACGCTCGAGCGGAACTCCCGCACCATCGTCTTGAGCTCTTCGTCGGCCACGATGGACTCCATGCGATCGAGGGTACCGCAGCCGGTTCGGGTGCGATCACGACCGGATCCCCGACCCCATCGAGCGTGACGCGGCCCGCCCGGGGTCCGCGGTCAGGCGTCGAGCAGCTTCTTGTACTCGTGGGCCTTGTCGTGGAAGCACTGGTGCCAGAGCTCGAGGCTCATGAGTCCCCAGAGCTTGCGTCCGAACGGGCGCTCGTCGTCGAGATGGCTGATCACGGCGTCGGCATCCACGAACGGGCGCGAATGCGCCGCGGTCGAGCGGAACAGGTCGTTCACGAAGTCGCGCAGCGGAGCGTCGGGACCCTGGGTCCACTGGTTGAGGGGAACGGGGAAGCCCATCTTGTCGCGGCGTTCGAGCAGCGACGACGGGAGGTCGGGCGCGAACGTCTCCTTCAGGAAGTGCTTCATCTGCCCGTCCTTGAACTTCACGTCGGCAGGCACCGTCGCCATGAGCTCGATGAGCGGGTGATCGAGGAACGGGACCCGTGATTCGAGGCCATGCGCCATGCTCATCCGATCCTCCACCTGGAGGAGCCCGGGCAACAGGCACTTGAAGTCGAAGTGCGTCATCTTGTCGAGGTACGCGGTGTGCCCGACGTTGTCGGGGTTGTTGAAGATGGCGCGGAACTCCTCGAACACCCGGCCGCGGTCGAGCTGGTTCCAGTCGATCTCGTCGGCGATGTCGTTGGAGCGGTCGACGAGGCGGAAGTAGCGCTCGTCGATGGGGCCGAACAGTCCCTCGGCCCAGAACTGCTGCATCAGCGGCTTGTACTCGCGCAGCACCCCGAGGTTGGGCACGATCGACTCTGCGGTGACGACGAAGTGGCCGTCCTGGTAGGTGCCGTCGATCGCGGCACGGATGCACTGCTCGAAGTACGCGATGAGGTAGCGCGCGTATCCGCCGAAGATCTCGTCGCCACCCTGGCCGCCGAGCACCACCTTCACGCGCTGTGCGGCGATTTCGGAGACCATGTACTGCGGGAACGAGCCAGGACCGGCGACGGGGTAGTCGAGGTGATAGATCACCCGCTCGATCGTGCGGGCGAAGTCGTCTGCGGTCATGTCGACCTGGTGCAGGTTGCCACCGACTTGGGCCGCGACTGTGGCCGCGTGCTCGGACTCGTCGCAGTTCGGATACTCGGAGAACTTGCCGTGGAACATGTCGGGGCTCGAGTTCCCCGTACGAGACGCGAGGATCGCGACGAGGCTCGAGTCGATGCCGCCGCTCACGTAGCTGCCGACGGGCACGTCGGAGCGCAGGTGCAGTGCGATCGAGTCGTCGACCACGCTGCGCAGCTCCTCGGCGAACGACGCCTCGCCGCGCGAGAAGTCGGGCTCGTAGCGCACGTCCCAGTACCGGCGGGTGCGTACCTGGCCCCGTTCGACGGTGAGCGTGTGGCCCGGGAGGAGCTGGGTCACGTGGCGGAACAGCGTGCGGTTGCTGATGGGGTACTGGAAGGTGAGGTACTCGGCGAGCGCCTCGGGGTCCGTTGCGATCTCGGGGAGGAACGGCAGCAGCGCCTTCACCTCGGAGGCGAACGCGAAATCGTTGCCGGCCGTCGCGAAGTAGAAGGGTTTGATCCCGAGGCGGTCGCGGGCCGCGAACAGGCGGTCGCCATCCCAGATCGCGAACGCGAACATCCCGCGGAAGTGGTCGACGCAGTCGGTACCCCATCGCTCGTATGCGGCGAGGATCACTTCGGTGTCGGTGTGGCTACGGAAGCGCCACGAACCCTCGAGCTCGGCCCGCAGCTCGAGGTAGTTGTAGATCTCGCCGTTGTGGACGACGACCGCGCCATCGTTGCCCACGAACGGCTGATGGCCCTCGGGGCTCACGTCGATGATGCTGAGCCGTCGGTGCGCGAGCCCCACGGATGCGTCGTCGGTCTGCCAGATGCCCTGATCGTCGGGGCCCCGGTGGGCGAGGAGATCGTTCATCACCGAGAGGCGATGCGCGAGCTCCGGGATCGGATGCCGGTCGAGGGCAACCAGCCCCGCGATTCCACACATGAGGAGTTGAGGATACCGGTCGACCAGGGTGACTTCGTGAGGCCTCCTCGTAGGATGAACGGGTGCCTGCACCGAACCTCAGCGACGTCCGCTCGTACTGGGAGGAGCATCCGGTCGCCGCAGCCGCGGTCGACGAGGAGCCCGGGACGCCGGCCTGGTACGAGCAGTACGACCGGCTCCGTGAGGCCAACGAGTCCGTCCGGTACTCCGCACGACTGCACGAGTTCGCCGACTTCGCGGGCAAGCGCGTCCTCGACGTCGGATGCGGCAATGGGTATGTGCTCAGTCGGTTCGCCCGGGCCGGTGCCCGCACCTCCGGGATCGATCTCACCGCTCGGGGGATCGACCTCTCGCGGAGAAGGTTCGCGCTGGAGGGTCTTCCCGGTGCGTTCACCGTGGGGAGCGCCGAAGACCTGCCGTGGGCCGACGACACCTTCGACTGCGTGACGTCGATGGGGGTGCTGCACCACACGCCCGACACCGCCGGGGCCGTCGCCGAGGTGCACCGAGTCCTCAAGCCCGGCGGGCGGCTGATCGTGATGTTCTACCACCGGGACTCGGCGGTCTATCGCCGGCTGCGCTGGCGCGCGCGACGTTCGGATCGTCCGCTCCAAGACCTGGTCAACGAGGTCGACGGGGTCGGGAACCCCAAGGGGGATGTGTACAGCCGCGACGAGCTGCGTGCGTTGCTCGGCGCGTTCGACGAGCTCGAGCTGTCGGTCGGCTTCCTGCAGGGACTGCCCTTCGGGCGGTTCCGGTTCCCCCCCAAGGCGCTCCTCCGTCCGTTCGCCTCACGGTGGGGATGGTTCCTCTACGCCAAGGGCCGCAAGCCCGCGTGAAGGTCGCCAGCGTCATCGGGACGCGCCCGCAGCTCGTGAAGGCCGCGGTCGTGACGCGCGCGGTACGTGACGACGGTCGTCTCGACGAGATCACCATCGACACCGGGCAGCACTACGACCCCGAGATGTCGTCGTTGCTCCTCGCCGACCTCACCGACGTCCACGAGGCGCGCAACCTCGACCTGCACGGCGGTACCCCGACGGCGCTCCTGGGCCGCATGGTGCATGCAGTCGGCGAGGTGCTCGTGGAGGAACGGCCCGACGCCGTGCTGGTGTACGGCGACACGAACTCCACCCTCGCGGGGGCGCTTGCGGCGTCGTCGCTCGACCTGCCGATCGCGCACATCGAAGCCGGGTTGCGATCGTTCAACCGGGTCATGCGGGAGGAGCGCAATCGGGTGCTCGTCGACCACGCGGCCGACTTGTTGCTCTGTCCGACGCCGGTGTCGGTGCGCAACCTCGCGGCGGAGGGCATCACCAACGGTGTGCACCACGTCGGCGATGTGATGTATGACGCCGCGCTCGCGGCGCGACACGCGGTGGAGACGTCCCCCTCGGACCTGCACGCGCGTCTGGGAGTAGAGGCTGGCGCATACGTGGTGGCCACGGTGCACCGCGCCGAGACGACCGACGATCCCGACGCACTCGCGGCCGTCCTCGACGAACTGCGCCGGGTCGCGTCGGAGCACCCGGTGGTGTTCCCCGTGCACCCCCGGACCCGCGCCGCGATCGACGCGGCCGGTCTCGACCTCGACGGCCTCGGTGCCTGCGCGCCGGTCGGGTACTTCGACATGACCCGGCTGCTGCTCGGCGCGGTGGCCGTGTACACCGATTCTGGTGGTCTCCAGAAGGAGGCGTACTTCCACCGGGTGCCGTGCGTGACGTTGCGGCCCGAGACCGAGTGGGTCGAGACGATCGACGCGGGGTGGAACCGCCTCTGGGGCACGCCCGAGTACCGGCCCCGCCGAGAGATCGACGACTACGGCGACGGCCACGCCGGGCCCGCGATCGCCGACGTGCTCGTCGCGCATCTCGCGGACGTGACGCGATCCAGGACGCGGTGAGCCGCATCCGGGCGCTCGTCGTCCACATCCACTATCCCGAGACGCTCTCGTACTTCACCGACTGGCTCGATGCGTTCGTGGCCGACCCGCGGCTCGACGTCGTACCGGCCAACCTCGCGACACCTCGCGGACGCCGACGGCTCCGTCGCCACATCGCCGAGGTCGACCTCGTGGTGCTGCTGCACTCGGTCGTCGGCGACTCACTCGCCGAGATCCGTCGGCTCGGGAGCGAGCTCACGGCTCGACGAGGCCCGCTCGTCGCCTTCGTGAGCAACGAGGTCAGCCTCCCGACGCAGCCGTTCGCCGCGAAGCTGGCGGTGCTGCGCGACCTCGAACCGGAGATCATCGGGACCCAGCTCCCGCTCGATGTGGGAACGTGGCTCTACGCGGAGATCCCCGACGCACGAGTCGTCGCGATGCCGCACGCACTCAATCCGAGTGCCTTCCACTCAGATGTCGTCGCGTCCGCCCGGCCCCTCGACATCGGTTTCCGAGGCGCGCGGTACCTCCCGCACGTCGGTGACGACGAACGCAATCGGATCATCGACTACTTCGCGGTCAGCACGTTCGAGCCCCCGCTCGCGGTGGACGTGCGCACGAACGTCTCGTACGGACGGCGGGGTTGGGCGGGGTTCCTCAACAGCACGCGAGCGACGATCGGCGCAGAGTCGGGCGCGGTGTACCTACGACGCGACGACGCGATCCTGACGCAGACGGAAGCCGAGCTCGGTGTCGGCTCGCGTGACCTCCGACTGCGTGCCGCGTTGCGTCCGGTGCACCGTTACCTGCCCCGACCGGTGAAGAACGCGCTCCGACGCGGCGCGGATCGCGCGGCGGGGCGCAGCCATGTGCCGTCAGAACCGGTCGCGGTCGCCTCTCCGGCTCCGGCGCCGCCGACCGGGACGAGGTCGGGGAAGTGCATCTCGTCGCGTCACTTCGACGCGATCGGGACGGAGACCTGCCAGATCCTGTTGCCGGGGCGATACAACGATCTGCTCGAGTCCGACGTCCATTACCTCGGCCTCGAGCGCGACTTCTCGAACATCGACGACGTCCTCGGACGCTTCCGCGACGAGACCGCGCGTCTCGCGATGGTCCGCAGCGCACGCGAGTGGGCGCTCGACGGGCAGACCTATGCCCACCGTGTCGGTGCGCTGCTCGACGCAGTGCAGGGGCGCTGAGCCGTGTGCGGCATCGCGGGGCTGCTGGATGCTTCGGGAGCCACCGCCGCGGGGGAGATCGACGCCCTCATCGGCGCGATGGCGTCGACCCTCGCTCATCGTGGTCCCGACGATCACGGGGTCTGGGTCGACGAGACCGCCGGTGTCGGCCTCGGGTTCCGTCGGCTGTCGATCGTCGACCTGTCACCGGCCGGGCACCAGCCGATGGTCTCGCGCGACGGCCGGTACGTCCTCGTGTTCAACGGGTAGCTCTACGACCATGTGGCGGTCCGGTCCGTGCTCGAAGCCGCAGGAGTCCGATTCCGGGGCCGATCCGACACCGAGGTGTTGCTCGAGGCGATCGCTACGTGGGGCATGGCGCGGACGCTCGAGCGGGCAAACGGGATGTTCGCGCTCGCGTGCTGGGACAAGGTCGATCGACGGCTCACGCTCGCTCGTGATCGTTTCGGAGAGAAGCCGCTCTACTTCGGGTGGCTCGACCGCACGTTCGTCTTCGCGTCGGAGCTCAAGGCGATCCGTCGCCATCCGGCATTCACCGGTGCGATCGACGCCGATGCGCTCACCCAGTACTTCCGGTTCGCGTGCGTGCCCGCACCAAGGAGCATCTACGAGGGCATCAGCAAGCTCAGTCCCGGCACCTTCGTGTCGGTCGACCCCACGCAGCCGCGACTGACTCCCGAGCCGACCCCGTACTGGTCGGCGGTCGATGCCGCGATCGTTGCGGCCGGGTCGCCGATCGCATCCGGCGACGCGTCGGACGCCGTCGAGGCCGCACTGCGCACGAGCGTCGGACTGCGGATGGTCGCCGACGTGCCGGTCGGCGCGTTCCTCTCCGGCGGGACGGACTCGTCACTCGTCGTCGCGCTCATGCAGGCGCAGAGCAGTCAGCCGATCCGAACCTTCACGATCGGCTTCGACGCCGAGGGCTACGACGAGGCGGCCCGCGCGAGCGCGATCGCCGGGCACCTCGGTACCGATCACACCGAGCTGTACGTCACCGCGTCGGAGGCCCAAGCCGTCGTTCCTCGCCTCGCCGCGATCTACGACGAGCCCTT
>JANOWV010000121.1:0-1606 GCA_031418075.1 Actinomycetes bacterium | reverse complement strand
GTTTGATCCTCGACGCGGTGGAGACCGGTCGCTCGCTCACCCACGACGACATGCGGTTCCCACCGAAGCACAGCGACACGTCCGCGCTCGATGCGGCCGTCGGCTTGCTCACGGGCTGGGCCGCGCAGGTCGCTTCGGGCGAGCAGATGGATCCGCGATTGCTCGCGACCCGCGAGGACGTGCGCGCGCTCGTGAATGGCAGAGCCGGCCGTCTCGACGACGGGTGGCGGGCGGAGATGCTCGGCCGCGACCTGCATGCACTGGTCGAAGGGCAGGCCGTGCTTCGACTCGTCGACGGCGGGAAGCGGCTCCGCTTCGAGCGCTCGCCCGACGACGACCGCTAGGTCACCGAGTCGGTCGTCTCGGTCACCGCGGCCCGCTCGTCGGCCAGACGGTGGGCGAGGTAGAGACCGACGGCACCGGTGGCAAGCGCACCAAGGCCCGTGATGCGGGCGCGCCGAGGGAGGCGCCGGGTCACCAGCAGCGCGAACCCGTCGGCGAGGTCGCACACCGCGCCCATCCCGACCCACTCCGCGTCCTGCGTCTGCTCCTTCAGCGTCGTCACCGCACCAACGCCGAGCGCGAGGTCACGCGCTCCGGTCATCCGAGCGAGGGCCCGGGTCCCCGGCGAGGACTCGCCAGGAGCGGCCCGGGCCACGAACCCCGGCAGGATGCTCGCGACGAGCCCGAGCACGACCCGGCCGCGTGCGATCATCAGCGCCAGGTCTCGGTGGCTCACGTGTCCCGACTCCTTGCCCGTGGGTGTGCGTGCGCCCCGAGTCTGGCCCGTTCCGTCGTGGAATGCGGTCTCGGGGTCCCGTCGCCCGGGGGCCGATCGCCACCGTGCGCCTTCCGCAGCGGGTACCGATCGGGTTCCACGCCACGTGGGTCCCCGCGGCCGCTGTCTAGGTCTGCGGCCGGGGCCACGCTTCTGGCAAGGTGGGGGAGCTTGCACGAGGACCAGGAGGACCAACCATGACCGCGATCCATGATGCGCCGAGTGCCGTCCACATCGGCGCCGACGAGCTCCCGTTCGTCGACATCGGGCCACTCGCGCAGATGAAGATTCTCCAGGTCAACGAGCGTGAGGGCCTCTGGATCATCGAGAACATCTTCCAGGACGGCTTCGAGGTGCAGACCCACCGTCACACCGGACCGGTGTGGGGCTACACGGTCTCGGGTGCGTGGAAGTACAAGGAGTACGACTACGTGAACCGCGCCGGTTCGTTCCTGTACGAGCCGGCGGGTTCGGTGCACACGCTGCAGTGCGTCGAGGACGACACGCGCGTCTGGTTCCACATGTACGGCGCGAACCTCAACCTCGACGCCGAGGGCAATGTCGAGAGTGTGACCGATGGCGCGCAGGCGTTGGCGGGCTACTACCTGCTCTGCGAGGCCGCGGGGCTCCCGCGTCCGAACGTGCTCATCGGCTGACTCGTCAGCCGCGTCGCCTCCTGGTGCCGCGCTCCTGGCGCGCCATGTGCTGACGTGCGGGCGGCATGAGCGCCGGCGGTGGGTCGAGCAGCGCCCCTTCGTCGAGGCTCGTCGAGCAGAGGTCGGGGGTCGGGAGTTCTGATGCGCCGCTCGGTTCGAGAAGCTTCGGGAC
>JANOWV010000120.1:0-5366 GCA_031418075.1 Actinomycetes bacterium | reverse complement strand
CGGCGCGACGATACCGGGCATCGGCGCGGGTGGTGCAGCAACGAACGTCATCGCGGGTGACGGCCCGTTCCTGGTCGAAGGCGATGAATCAGATCGCACGCTGTTGCACTTGTCAGCGCGCATCGCGATCGTCAACAACATCGAGCGTGACCATCACCACACGTTCGCGACGGTTGCCGAGGTCGAGGATGGGTTGCGATGCGCACGTTGCGAGACCGTCGGCGAGACGCGTTGTCGCCACTGTGGGTCGCCGCGGTTCCGGGGAACCCGACCAGGGGTCGTCCGGTTGCGCGACGATCTCGCGGGACTGGTCCCACGCCACCGGGTGCTCGCGGTCGACGCGGCGAGTACGGCGCTCCCGGCGTTCGACGTCGCCGTGGGCACCGAAGCCGTGCTGCACCGCGCTCGCGGTGATGGGCACCGGGTCGGTCTCGTCGCGTTCTTGGACTTCGACCAGGAGCTCCTCGCACCCCGTCATCGGGCAGCCGAGCAGGCCATGTGGCTCCTCGTGCGGGCGGCGCGACTCGTCGAGTCCGAGGGCGTGATCCTGGTGCAGACGAGGGTCCCCGAGCACGAGGTGCTGCGGGCCGCCCGTGACGCGAACCCGTTCCTGGCGCGGGAGGTGGAGACCACGCGTCGTCGAGACCTCGGCTTCCCACCGTTCGGGGGCCTCGCAGAGCTCCGCGGTGCCCCCGAAGCGGTGGCCGCGGCATGCGAAGCGCTCGCGGGCTCGCTCACCGTGCTCGGTCCGAACGACGACCGGGCGCTCGTGCGCGCGCCCGACAGCGAGACCCTTTCGGATGTGCTTGCCCGTATCGACCTCGGCCCGGCTCGGGCGCGCGGACGCCTGCGGATCGACGTCGATCCGGCTCGGGTCTGAGGCGACCTCGCGTCGAAAAAGGTCGTCCGGATCGCCCCGGTACCCTGGAGCGGTGGCCACCTTCGACGTTCGTACCTTCGGTGACCCGGTACTGCGCCAACGCGCACGGGAGGTCGAAGAGCTCGACGGCGACCTCGCGACGCTGAGCGAGCGGATGGTCGAGACCATGTACGAGGCACTCGGCGTCGGGCTCGCCGCGCCGCAGGTTGGTGTGCTCAAGCGGCTCTACACGTACGACGTCGGCGACGGCCCTGCGGTGCTCGTGAACCCGCAGATCGTCGACGCATCGGGCGAGTGGACCTACGACGAGGGATGCCTCTCGGTCCCGGGCGTGCATGTCGAGATCGTGCGGCCGAAGGTCGTGACCGTGCAGGGCGTGGATCTCGACGGCAAGGAGGTCGTGATCGAGGGCGACGAGCTCATGGGCCGCCTGATCCAGCACGAGATCGACCATCTCGACGGTGTGCTCCTCCTCGACCGGCTCGACCCCGACCGGCGCAAGAGCGTCCTCCGGGAGATGCGCCGGGCCCAGATGGACGACTCGATCGTCGTGGCCGACGACGGCGTCCGGCGGCTCTGATCGTCCCGGTGCGTCTCGTCTACCTGGGTACACCCGTCGACGCGGCGCTGCCGTTGCGTGCGCTGTACGCGGCCGGCCACGACGTCGCGCTCGTCGTGACCCAGCCGGACCGCCGCCGCGGTCGGGGAGGTGCCACCACACCGAGCCCGGTGAAGGAAACCGCGGTGGAGCTCGGCATCCCGGTGCGCACACCCGAGCGCTCCGGCGAGATCGTCGACGAGGTCTCCGCGTTGTCGGCCGATCTCGGGGTTGTCGTCGCGTTCGGACAGCTCTTGCCGGCGGCGATGCTCGCAACGTGTCGCCTCGGGTTCGTGAACCTGCACTTCTCGTTGCTGCCGCGCTGGCGCGGCGCCGCACCGGTCGAGCGCGCCGTCCTCGCCGGTGACGAGACGACGGGCGTCTGCGTGATGGCGCTCGACGAAGGGCTCGACACCGGGCCGGTCTACGACTGCGTGCACACACCGATCTCACCCGACGAGTCGGCTGGTGGCTTGCGGTCCCGACTCGTCGAGCTCGGTACCGACCTGCTCGTGGCGACGGTACCGAAAGTGGAGGAGCTCACGCCGCGGCAGCAGGTCGGCGACGCCACCCTCGCCCCGAAGCTCACGGTCGTGGAGTTCCGGCTCGACCCGCGCCGCCCCGCGGCGGAGCTGGCGCGGCTCGTCCGTGCCGGCAATCCCCGCCCGGGAGCCTGGGGGACGGTCGACGGTCGGAGGTTGAAGGTCGTGCGCGCCCACCTCGCGGAGGTGGCCGAGCCGACTCCTGTTGGTGCGGTTCAGCAGCTCGGCGGCGAGGTCGTGCTCGGGACTGGCGACGGCGTGCTCGTCCTCGACGAGGTGCAGCCCGAAGGCCGCGCGGCCATGCCGGCGACCGCCTGGCGGGCCGGGCTCCACGTCGACGCCCCGGCGTTCGAGCTGCCGACATGACCACCCACTGTTCTGGCGTCAGTAGCAGGCGTCGTTCGCCGGCGACCGCCGACGCCAAAACGCCGGAAACGCCACGATGAAACCGACGGTCCGGCGGCTGGCGCGGGATGCGCTCGTCCGTATCGAGGCAGGCGCGTACTCACACCTCGCGCTCCCGGCGATGCTGCGCGACTCGAACCTCAGCGCGCGCGATCGCGCACAGGTCACCGATCTCGTCTACCGGACGCTGCGCGGGCAGCGGCGTCTCGACGATCTCATCGGCCGGACCAGCAAGCGGAAGATCGCCCGGATGGATCCTCCGGTGCGTGCGGCGCTCCGGCTGGGCGCGCAGCAGCTGCTCGCGGGGGTGCCACCGCATGCCGCGGTCGGGGAGACGGTGGCGGCCGCTCCGACGCGGGCGCAGGGTTTCGTCAACGGTGTGCTCCGGGGACTGACGCGACTCGGCCCGCCGTGGCCGGAGCCCGAGAGCGAGGCCGTTGCCCTCTCGTACCCCGACTGGCTCGCCGACCGTCTGCGCGCGGACCTCGGTGCAGAGGCGGCGAGCGAGACGATGGTCGCCGGAAACGAGCCCGGTGCCCTCACCCTCCGTCCGAACCCGCGCCGCACCGAGGTCGACGAGCTGGAGGTAGCCCTCCGCGAAGCAGGTGCCGAGGTGGAGCGGGGTCGCCTCGTCCCGAGCGCGCTCATCGTGCGGGGCGGTGGGGACCCCGCACAGATGCTCCCGGTGGCCGACGGTCGGGCGACGCCCCAGGACCAGGGGAGTCAAGCGGTCGTCGCGTACCTCGACCCGCAGCCGGGCGATCGGGTGCTCGACGTTGCCAGCGCTCCCGGGGGCAAGGCGACTGGTATCGCAGAGCGGGTGGGGGACACGGGTCGTGTCCTCGCGTTGGACGTCAACGCGGCGCGACTCGGACTGGTCGCGCGCGCCTCGACTCGGCTCGGGACCGACACCGTTGATCTCGTGGTCGCCGACGGCCGCACCCTCCCCGTTCCCGACGCCGGGTTCGATCGGGTGCTCCTCGACGCGCCGTGCAGTGGCATGGGTGTGCTGGCGCGCCGCGCCGAAGCCCGGTGGCGGTTGGAGCCCGAGTCGATCGCCGAGCTGGCCGCATTGCAGCTCGCACTGCTCCTGGAAGCGGCCCGGGCCGTGAAGTCGGGCGGCGTCCTCGTCTACTCGGTGTGCACGCTCACCGCCGAAGAGACACGCGAGGTCGTCGCTGCGGCGGTCGAGCGGATGCCGTGGTTCGAGCCGATGGCGCCACCCCCCGCGCCGTGGGAGCCGTCGGGGGTCGGCGCGCTGCTCCTCCCGCAAGCGGCCGGGACCGATGGTATGTACGTCGCCGGTCTCCGGCGTACGGACGGGTAACGTCGGTGCCGATGACCGGGAAGATCGCGCCGTCGATCCTGTCCGCCGATTTCGCCCATCTGGCGCGTGACGTGGCGCGGGTCGCGGATGCCGCCGACCTCCTGCACGTCGATGTGATGGACGGGCACTTCGTCCCGAACCTCACGCTCGGCCCGCTCGTGGTGGAGGCGCTTCGACCGGAGACCGACCTCTTCCTCGACGTGCATCTCATGGTCGACAATCCCGAGGTGCTCCTCGCCGACTTCGTGAAGGCCGGCGCCGACCGCTGCATCGTGCACATCGAGCTCGGTGACCCCCGCCCACTCTTCGATGAGATGCGCGCACTTGGCGCAGGGGTCGGGATCACGCTGAACCCCGACACGTCGGTCGACGACGTCCTGCCGTACCTTGCCGACGTCGACCTCCTGTTGGTCATGAGCGTGCGTCCCGGGTTCGGCGGCCAGTCGTTCATCCCCGAGGTGCTCGACAAGGTGCGCGTGGCGCGCCGCGCGATCGACGAGCAGGGGCTCACGGTGGAGATCGAGATCGACGGTGGGATCAACGTGGAGACCGCACCGCTCGCGGTCGATGCAGGCGTCGACATCCTCGTGGCCGGCAGCGCCGTGTTCCGCGCCGACGACCCGGCGGCCGCGGCCGACGCGATCCGGGCCGCCGGATGGCCGGACACCGGCGACCGCGGCTGACGTCGTGAGCGACGCCGCCAGCGTGCCGGACATCGGGGCGCCGGGCTTCAGGGCGCCGGGCTTCAGGGTGAAGGTGCTCACGGTGTCCGACGGCGTCGCCGAGGGTGTGCGCGAGGACCGGTCGGGCCGGGTGCTCGTGGAGCATCTGCAGAGCATCGGTGCCGAGGTGGTCGAGCACCGGGTCGTGGCCGACGGGGTCGAGGTCGTGGCCGGCGCGTTGGCCGACCTCACCACGGACTTCGCCGGCTTGGTGGTCACCACGGGCGGCACTGGTTTCGGCCCGCGCGACCTCACGCCGGAGGGGACACGGCTGGTGATCGAGCGGGAGGCCCCCGGGCTCGCGGAGGCGATGCGACGGACCAGTGACGCCGACGGGCGGGGGTTCGGGATGCTCTCCCGGGGTGTCTGCGGCACCGTGGGAACCAGCCTGGTGTGCAACCTCCCGGGGTCCTCATCCGGGGCGCTGGAGTGCCTCACGGCCGTGCTGGGCGCCGTTCCCCACGCCCTCGAGCTGCTCCGGGGCGGCCGGCCGCACTGAGGCGGTCCTCTCGCTGGCATCGCGGCCACCCGGCCGGGGCCGGAACGGTGACCCAAGAAACTAGAACCTGTTCCATTTTCTCCCGCGATCCGCTACGCTGCATGGACCACGAGAAGCCCTCGGGGTACGGGTGCAAGTCCCGACCGGCGGTGTCCGTCGGGTGGCGGTGGTCCAGCGGACCGATCGGCATCCCGGCGGGAGCCCGCGAGCCCACGGCAGCCGGCCGTGTGGTTGATCCGGTGTGATGCCGGAGCCGACGGTGAGAGTCCGGATGGGAGAGGGCGCTCGACGCGTGCTCCGCGCGCGCCGTCTGCCCCCACCCGCCAGTGGTCACGCCGGGCCACCAAGGCCGGGTGCGACCAGACCCTGACGTGCAGAGGGCAACGAGCAGAC
>JANOWV010000119.1:0-1739 GCA_031418075.1 Actinomycetes bacterium | reverse complement strand
GCGGTTCTGGCCGGCGAGCGAGTACGAGATCGGCGGGTCGCCACCGTCGTTCGACAAGCAGTACGTCCGGGACCACTACCTCGAGGTCGGGTGGGACCAGACGCCACCCGCACCGTCGATGCCCAAGGCCGTGATCGACGGCACGCGCGCCCGCTACCTGGAGGCCTACGAGATGCTCACCGGGCGCAGCTTCGACGAATGGTTCGGGATCGACGAGTGATCTCGGTACGATCGCCATCATGAGGTTCGAATTGAGCTTCCCGAAATGAGGTTTGGTGTCCGCGTCGACGTGACCCACCTCCCCGGTGTGCTCGACCCGCAGGGCGCGACCGTCGAACGGGCGCTCCCCGCGCTCGGCTACGACAACGTGTCCGAGATCCAGATCGCGAAGTCGATCCGCCTCGTCGTCGATGCACCCGACGAGACGGCGGCTCGCGCGCAGGTCGTCGAGATGTGCGATCGCCTGCTGGCGAACCCTGTCATCGAGGCATACGAGATCTCCCTCACCGCATGAGCGCGAAGGTCGCGGTCGTCCAGTTCCCGGGAACGAACTGCGAGCTCGACGTCGTGCGGGCCGTAGAAGGATTGGGGAGCGCGGCCGAACCCGTGTTCCACACCGAGCGCGATCTCCATGGCGCGGACGCGGTGGTGGTTCCCGGTGGGTTCGCGCACGGCGACTACCTCCGTACCGGAGCGATCGCGCAGTTCTCCCCCGTGATGACCGCAGTCGCCGCGCACGCGGCCGCCGGCGGTGCGGTAGTCGGGATCTGTAACGGGTTCCAGGTGCTCACCGAGGCCGGCATGCTCCCGGGTGCGCTCCAGAAGAACGTCGGCCTCACCTTCCTCTGCACGACGGTCGAAGTCCGCGTCGAGAGCACCCGCTCGGTGCTCACTGCGGAGTCGCCCGCCGGGGCGGTGCTCCGGATCCCGATCAACCACTTCGAGGGCAACTACACATGCGACGCCGCGACCCTCGAACGGCTGCGCGCCGAGGACCAAGTTGTGCTCCGCTACGTCGAGAACCCCAACGGTTCGATCGACGACATCGCAGGGATCAGCAACGAGGCCGGCAACGTCGTGGGGCTGATGCCGCACCCCGAGCGCGCGTCCGACCCACTGCTCGGATCGGACGACGGCTTGGTGCTGCTCCGATCGCTGCTCGCCTCGGCGAGCGCGTCGGTCTCCTAGTCCCGCTCCCGGATCGCGCCGCTACGCCGACCGGGTGATTCCGGCGCGCTTGAGGACGTCGGCCGAGACGCCCAGCTCGCGCCAGGTGGCGTACGCGATGCCCTTGCTCTCCCCGTACGGCTTGGCGTGGCGGACGAACTCGCCCTCGAGCGCGGAGAGATCGACCCCCCCGGCCGACTTCGTGTCGAGCTCGGCCTGAAGGTCGCGCCGTTCCTGGGTGAGCTGGAGCCGCTTCAGCGACGAAGCGTCGGCGGCGGCCGTCTCGATGGCCTCGAGGCGGCGCTTGATGGACTCGACCGTGCGCTGGCGGCCCCGGCGGGGACGGTGCTGCTCGAGTGCATCGAGGTAGGTCTTCACGGCGCGGCCCTGGTCGCGTCCGGCCCGCATGGCCCGCTTGTGCTCATCGGTCATGGTTCTCGGTGCCATCGATCCTCACCTGATTGTCGAGATGGAAGGCGATGCGATGTCCCGCTGAAGTTCGGGAGAGTTCTCCCCCGTATTGCGGGATCTTGTTTCGCGCTATATCAGGATAGCGATCCTGCTGCATTTCA
>JANOWV010000118.1:0-3987 GCA_031418075.1 Actinomycetes bacterium | reverse complement strand
CGGCGCACTGAAGGTGGCGCTGTAATGCCCAAGCTTCCTGGCCTCATCGGCGGTCTCGGCATCACGTTGAAGACGATGCTGAAGCCTGCGGTCACGGTGCAGTACCCCCACGAGAAGGAGGCGGTCGCGCCCCGCTCGCGCGGCGTCATCGCGCTCAAGGAGGAGAACTGCACCGTCTGCATGCTGTGCGTGCGGTCCTGTCCCGACTGGTGCATCTACATCGAGGGACACAAGGAGCAGCGTCCGCCGCGTCGCGAAGGCGGTCGGCCCCGAGCGGTGAGCGTCCTCGACCGCTTCGACATCGACTACGCGCTCTGCATGTACTGCGGTATCTGCGTCGAGGTGTGCCCGTTCGACGCGATCTTCTGGAGCCCCGAGTACGAGTACTCCGAGAACTCGATCGCCGACCTCCTGCACGACAAGGCCAAGCTCGGCGAATGGATGGCAACCGTCCCCGAGCCCGAGCCGCTCGAAGCCGGCGCCGTTGCCCCCAAGGGAGCCAAGAAGTGAGCGTCGTGCAGCGAGCTGGCTCGCAGAGAGCGAGCGCGTGATGTGGGAGCAGCAGGTCGCCTTCTGGATCCTGGCGGTGGCGATGGCGGTTGCGGCGATTGGGGTTGTGCGGACCAAGAACGTCGTGCACGCGGCGCTGTTCCTCGTCGTCGTGCTGGCGGGTGCGGCGGCGCAGTACATCCTGCTGGCCGCCGAGTTCGTCGCGTGGGTGCAGGTGCTCATCTACATCGGCGCGGTCGTCATCCTCTTCCTGTTCGGCGTCATGCTCACGCGGGCCCCGATGCGCGATGAGGGTGGCAAGCTCGACAACGACCTGCGCGGGGCTGCCGGCGCCGGGCCGATCTTAATGTTCGGCACCCTCACCGCGATCCTCGTCGACGCCTTCGGCGGCGACGAGATCCGGTTCGGCAAGCAGCTCGTCGCGCAGGGCCGCACGAGCAGCGTGGCCACCGACATCTTCCGCAACTACCTTGTCCCGTTCGAGATCGTGTCGATGCTGCTGTTGGCAGCGCTCATCGGTGCGGTCGTGCTCGCGAGGAAGGACTGAGCGTTGGGGCTCAACCAGTTCCTCATCCTGAGCGCCTTCCTCTTCTGCGTGGGCATCTACGGTGTCCTCGCCCGGCGCAACGGCGTGCTCGTGCTCATGAGCGTCGAGCTCATGCTGAACGCGGTCAACATCAATCTCGTCGCGTTCGCAGCGTTCAACCGCGACGTGGGTGGCCAGGTCTTCGCGCTGTTCATCATCGCGATCGCGGCCGCCGAGGTCGGAGTCGGCCTTGCCATCATCCTGCTCATCTACCGAAACCTGCGCAGTCCAGATCTGGACCAGGTCGACCAGCTGAAGGGCTGAGGACTCACGATGCTCGACGCCGCCTGGATCGTCCCCGCGCTACCCGCGGCGTCGTTCCTCGTCATCCTCTTCTTCGGGAAGCGCCTCCCCAAGAAGGGCGCCGAGGTCGGCATCTTCGCGGTCGGGACGTCCTTCGTGCTCTCGTGCGTCGCCGCGGCCCAGTGGATCGACCGTGTCAGCGCGGCCGAGGGCCACTCGAGCGGCCTCGGTGCGTTCTTCGGCAAGGGCCTGCTCGCCGCGGGCGGCGAAGGCGGTGTGGTCAAGCCGGTCGTCCACTCCATCACCTGGTGGCGGAGCGGCAACGTCACGTTCGGGGTCGGGACGCACATCGACGGGCTCGCCGTGATGATGATGTTCATGGTCAGCCTCATCGCGCTGCTCGTCCACATCTACTCGACGGGCTACATGCGCGGCGACAAGCGCTACACCTGGTTCTTCGGCTGCCTCTCGCTGTTCACGTCGTCCATGTTGCTCCTCGTCGTCGCCGAGAACACCCTCCAGATGCTGGTGGGCTGGGAGCTGGTCGGGCTCTGCTCGTTCATGCTCATCGGGTTCTGGTGGGAGGACCCGGCCAACTCTCGCGCCGCCATCAAGGCGTTCCTCACGACTCGAACCGGCGACATCGGCCTGATGATCGGCGTCATCATCCTCGTGTTCGCCGCCGGGACCTTCAGCGTCTCCGGGACGAATGCGTACGCGCTCTCGCCCGGATCCTCGCACGGCATGCTGCTCGCCGGCTCGATCTGTCTGATGATCGCGATCATCGGTAAGAGCGGGCAGTTCCCGCTGCACACATGGTTGCCCGATGCCATGGCCGGCCCCACACCCGTCTCCGCGCTCATCCACGCGGCGACGATGGTCGTGGCGGGCGTGTTCCTGGGTGCCCGGCTGTACCCGGTGTTCTACGACGGCTTCTCGATCGGCAACGGCGGCTTCAACATGATGGCCATCGTCGGTGGGATCACGATCCTCGTCGGTGCCGCGCTCGCGTTCGTGCAGACCGACATCAAGAAGGTCCTCGCGTACTCCACCATCAGCCAGCTCGGGTACATGGTGATGGGGCTCGGGGTGGGTGCCTGGGCGGCAGCGGTCTTCCACCTCTTCACTCACGCGTTCTTCAAGGCGCTCCTCTTCCTCGGTGCCGGCTCGGTGAGCCACGGCGGGACGCACCACTCGTTCGACATGCGCGAGATGGGCGGCCTACGCAAGACCATGCCCGTCACGTTCTGGACGTTCCTGATCGGTTCGCTCGCCCTCGCCGGGATCTTCCCGCTCGCCGGGTTCTGGTCGAAGGACGAGATTCTCGCCAATGCGGGTGCGAACGGCTTCGACACGTTCCTCATCGTGGGCCTGGTCGGCGCGTTCCTCACTGCGGCGTACATGACCCGCTGCGTGTATCTCACCTTCTTCGGCGAGTACCGCGGCGCGCATCACCCGCACGAGTCCGAGAAGAGCCTCACGATCCCGCTCATGATCCTCGCCGGCTTCGCCGTGTTGGCGGGGCTCATCAACGCCGCACCGCTCGGCATCGAGAAGTTCACCGAGTGGGTTCAGCCGAGCGTGGCGTTCCCCGCGGTGCACCATGCCGACTTCGACTACGCCAAGGCCATCATCTCGGTCTCGCTCGCCCTCCTCGCGATCGGGATCGCCGCGTTCTACTGGTTCCGGCGCGAGAACCTCGGCGCGCTGAAGGGGCTCACGCAGCGCAACCGGTTCGCGCGCGCGGGCTACACGTTCCTCGACAACCGGCTCTATCTCGACCACCTCTACGAGAACGTGATCGTCGACGGCATTCGGGGTCCGGTTGCCCGTGCGGCGTACTGGGTCAACCAGCACGTGATCGACGGGGTGGTCAACGGCACCGGACGGAGCGCCGTCAAGGCGGGTCGCTTCGTGTACGACACGCTCGACCAGAAGGTGGTCGACGGGGCGGTGAACGGTCTCGCCTACGAGACCGGGGCCGCGGGTGGCGAGATGCGAAAGCTCCAGACTGGACAGGTGCAGCGGTACGCGATCGTGCTGTTCGCGGCGGTGGGGCTCTTGAGTCTCGCCCTGTTCCTCACGAACGTTCTCTAAGCATCGGAAGGGCTAGCAGGCGATGGACTGGTTCGATGACTGGGCACTGACCCTGGCGGTGTTCGTGCCGCTGGTCGGCATGGCGCTCGTGCTGATGATCCCGAAAGCGCAGGAGACGGCGATCAAGACGACGGCGCTCGTGACTGCGCTCGTCACGGGTGGCGTCGGCGTGGGGATCCTCACGCGGTTCGACTTCGGCCACTCCGGGAAGCTGCAGCTCAACGCGAACGAGCCGTGGATCGACGTGATCAAGAGCCGGTACCACGTGGGGCTCGACGGGATCGCGCTCCCGATGCTGATCCTGTCGATGCTCGTGGTGATCCTCTGCATCGTCTACTCGTGGAACCACTTCCCCGAGCCGCACAACCCGAAGGCGTTCCTCGCCCTCGTGCTGCTGCTCGAGGTGGGGATGAACGGCACGTTCGTCGCGCAAGACCTCATCTTGTTCTTCATCTTCTTCGAGGTCGTGCTGCTCCCGATGTTCTTCATGATCATGGTGTGGGGTGGGCCGAACCGCGCGTACGCGTCCATCAAGTTCTTCCTGTTCACCC
>JANOWV010000117.1:0-2134 GCA_031418075.1 Actinomycetes bacterium | reverse complement strand
GAAGAGCCCCTCGACAGACCGCGCGTCGATCGGCCACATCCAGTACAGCGGCGCGTCCGGACGCTCGACCCGCTGCCAGTTGAGACAGACCGCGGCGAGCACCCCCTGGAGCAGCGACGTCTCGACCCACTGCCCCGTGCCGGTGGTCTCGCGAGCGCGAAGCGCCGCGGCGATGCCGAGGGTTGCGAAGTACGCGGCACCGATGCTCGGGAACGGGGTGCGCGGGAACACCGGCCCGGACCGGTCGGCACCGCGTCGCATGCCTTCGGCCGCGTCGAAGTCGGGATGGGGGCCGGCACGACCCGCGATGAACTCCATGGCACCGCCTCGCCGCCCCTTCTGGTCGTAGAGCAGTCCCGTGCGGGCGGCGACCAGCGCGTCGTCGGCCGGGCGACCGCAGTAGGGGACGTGTCGCCCGTACCCGGTGATCGAGCAGGTGATGAGCCGCGGGTTCGTCGCGGCCAAAGCATCGTGGTCGAGTCCCCAGGCGTGCAACGTCCCGGGCGTGCACGACTCCACGACGACGTCCGCCGTCGACGCCATCGTCGTGAAGGTCGCGTGGCCGTCGGCAGTGTCGAGGTCGAGCTCGGTGTTGCGCTTGCCGCGATGCCAGACGCGTTCGCCGGTGCTCGGTGGGAGTGCGGCGGCGGCCGGGGCGACGAGGCGGGTCACGTCGGCGCCGTTGTCGGCGAGGAGCATCGTCGTCATCGGCCCCGCGACCCCGGTCGACAGATCGAGGACGTGCAGCCCGGCGAAGACTCCCGCCATCGATCCCCTCCCCTCTCTGTATCCGGTCTCTGTATCCGGTCTCTGTATCCGGCATCTCGGCATCGGGTCACGGGCCGGCGCGAGCACCGATCCGGACACTGTCGTGTGCGCGACATACTAACTACTATGTGGCTGTGGCCACCGGGGACCAGCGCGTGCCGAAGCCCGGACCGGTCGTGACCGACGACAACGCCGTGTTCTGGGACGCCGCCGCTGCGGGCCGCCTCGTCGCCCAACGGTGCGGGGCGTGCGGCCGGTTGCGCCACCCGCCCCGCCCGATGTGCCCCGATTGCCACTCCCTGGAGGTCGAGGTCACCGACCTCTCGGGGCGCGGCAGCCTCCACAGCTTCGCGATCCTCCACCACCCCCAGCACCCGGCCTTCGACTACCCGGTGCTGGTCGCCCTGGTCGACCTCGACGAGGGCGTGCGGATCGTCTCCAACCTCGTGGGAGTCGACCCGGCCGACATCGAGATCGGCATGCCGGTGCAGGTCGAGTTCGAGGCGCGCGGTACCGACCACGCCGTTCCCGTGTTCCGGCCCTCGACAGCCGCGGTTCCCAAATGACCGGCGCGTCGTGACCGCCTCCGACATGACCGGCCCGGGCCTCGATGCCGCCATCGCTGGGGTCGGCAGCACCGAGCTGTCGCGTGCCGCGGGACGCACTGAGCTCCAGCTCGCGTGCGAGTCCATCACGGCCGCGCTCGCGGACGCGGGCCTCACCGCGGCCGACGTCGACGGACTCGTCAGCTACACGATCGACCCGGTCGAAGAGGCCGAGCTCGCCCGGTCGGTCGGCTTCGACGACGTCCGTTGGTCGAGCCGCATCCCCTCTGGAGGCGGCGGCTCGATGGGTGTGCTCCTGCACGCGGCATCCGCGATCACGAGTGGTCGCGCCGACGTCGTGGTCGCGTACCGCGCGATTCGCGCCCGGTCCGGCGCGACACGATTCGGCGCGGCCAAGACCAGCCCGGCGCCGAGCTCGAACCATGCCGGCACCACTGCGATGCAGTGGTGCATGCCGTTCGGCGCGCTCACGCCGGCCTCGTGGATCGCGCTGAACTCGACGCGGTACATGCACGAGCACGGTGTGGAGAGCGCCGACTTCGGGCGAGCGGTCGTCCAGCTCCGCGCGTACGCCGCGACCAACCCCGCGGCGTGGGGCTACGGGAACCCGATCACACTCGACGACCACCAGTCGTCACGGTGGATCGTGGAACCCTGCATCCGCCTCTTCGACTGCTGCCAAGAAACGGACGGGTCCGTCGCCCTGGTGATCACCCGCAACGACCGCGCCGCCGACCTGCGCCATCCACCGATCAAGATCGCGGCGGCAACGGGCGCCGCACTCTTCGAGCAGGAGATCG
>JANOWV010000116.1:0-3029 GCA_031418075.1 Actinomycetes bacterium | reverse complement strand
AGTGCCCGTCCGCACAAGCGCGCTCGGCTCGGGATCGGACGCACGTTCCAGCGGCTCGAGACCTTCGGGACGCTCTCGGTGCGCAACAACGTGCTCGTTGCCGCCGAGATGCGCCGCGGCTGGTCACGTGAACGCTTCGACGTCGGCGAGCTCGCCGATGAGGTCATCGGACGGGTCGGGCTCACGAACGTCGCCGACGAGCGTGTCGACCGGCTGTCCACCGGCACCGCACGCCTCGTGGAGGTCGCTCGGGCCCTCGCCGCGAAGCCGCGGGTGCTCCTGCTCGATGAGCCCTCCTCCGGGCTCAACGAATCGGAGACTCAGGCACTCGGCGGGCTGCTTCGCGAGCTGGCCGAATCAGGCCTCGGGGTGCTGCTCGTCGAGCACGACATGTCCTTCGTCATGGGCACGTGCGACGGCATTCACGTGCTCGACTTCGGACGCTTGATCGCGGAGGGCACCCCGACCGAGGTCCAGGCAAACCCGACCGTTCGGGCCGCATACCTCGGCGAGGACTCCGAGGACGACGTGACGGCTGCCCCGACGCTCGTGTCGGTTGGTTCCGCGAGCGCAGCAGCGACGAAGCTCGCATCCGCTGATGCGGTGATCTCGGTACAGGGGATGACGGCGGCGTATGGCACGATCCAGGTGCTGCACGGGGTGGACCTGGTCGTCGAGCCCGGACAGGTCTACGCACTGCTCGGACCGAACGGTGCGGGCAAGTCGACCACCTTGAAGGTCCTGAGCGGGCAGCTCCCCGCGACCGCGGGATCTGTCCGCGTGCTCGGCCGCGACATCGCCGGAGTCGCACCCGACGTGCTCGCACGCAGTGGGGTGTGTCTCGTGCCGGAGGGGCGGGGCATCTTCCCGAACCTCACTGTGACCGAGAACCTCCGCATGGCGACCTACACCGGTGCACCCTTCCGGACCGTCCAGGAGCGCGCATTCGAGCGATTCCCGCGTCTGAAGGAACGCCGCAAGCAGGTCGCGGGGACGCTCTCCGGTGGGGAACAGCAGATGCTCTCCATGGCTCGTGCGCTCGCGATCGACCCCAAGGTGCTGCTCCTCGATGAGCTGTCGATGGGGCTTGCGCCGCTGATCGTCGAAGAGCTCTACGAGGTCGTCAAGAACATCGCCAAGGACGACGTCTCGATCCTGATCGTCGAGCAGTTCGCTCACGAGGTGCTCGGAGTGGCCGATGTGGCGGCGATCATGCTGCACGGTCGGGTCGAGTTCACGGGACCACCCGAAGAGGTGGGCCCCGCCCTCGACCGCGCCTACCTCGGCGGGTCCGTCACCGCTCCCTGATCAGGGCTCCCAGATCTGGGGTTAGCGATCTGGGCTTCCAGATCTGGGGTTCGCCGATCACGGCTCATAGGTGCCGTCGTCGCGGCGGGCCCAGCCCGAGGCGGCGTGGCTCCCACCGTCGACGTGCAGCACGGTCCCGGTGACGTACCGCGAGAGCTCCGACGCGAGGAAGACGATCGGGCCCGCGCAGTCGTCGACGTGACCCCATCCGAGGGGGACCTTGCGGCCGTATGCCTCGCGAGCCCCCTGACTGACGGCTTCCGCGAGCCCTTCGTCGCCGGGGGTCGGGATCGCGTCGGGCGCGAGAGCGTTCACCCGGATGCCCGACGTCGCCAGCTCCAGAGCGAGCGTCTTGGTCAAGCTCTCGACGGCAGCCTTCATCGCGGCGTACACACCGAACCCGGGCGCAGCGCGTGACGCCTCGATCGAGGTGACGTTCACAATCGAGGAGCCCGCGGGCATCAGGGGCACACAGCTGCGCACGAAGTTGGTGACGCTGGTGAAGTTCTCGTCGATCAGTGAACGCTGCCCCTTGTCGTTCACGTCGAGCACGGCCGCGTAGAACCCGCCACCGGCATTGTTCACGAGCACGTCGATCCGCCCATACCGCTCCGCGAGAACGCCGATCCACGTGGTGACTGCGTCGTTGTCGCGCACATCGAGCTCAGCCGTCTCGCAACGGCGGCCACAAGACTCCACGTCGGCCGCAGTTGTTGCCATGCCGGCGGCGTCGCGGTCGCAGATGGCGAGGTCGGCACCGAAGCGCGCGAACGCGGACGCGGCGGCGGCGCCGATCCCCTGCGCCGCCCCGGTGACGAGTGCGACCTTTCCTTCCAGCGATGCTGCTTCGGGTCCGATCATCGGAGCCTCCATTCGGCGCGTTGGCCGGACGCGAAGCGGTCCTGCCCCTGGGCGATCAGGTCGAGGTCGTTGCCGAGGCCGACCATGACGTCAGCGAGCCCCACGGCCTGGCTGCGGGTGAGCTCGCTACCCAGCCAGATCGACCGCACCGTCCCCTGGACGGCGACTGGGGGGCCGTCGGCGATCTCGCGAGCCAGCTGCTGTGCCCGCCCGAGTAGCGCGTCGCCAGGGACGACCTCCTGGACGAGCCCGACCTGCAGGGCCCGCTGGGCCGACATCCGCTCATAGTTGCCCATGAGCGTCAGCCGCATGATCTCGCCGAACGGCATCCGGGCGCTCATCAACATCGGCTCGAACGCGGCGGTCATGCCGTACGTCACGTGTGGATCGAAGAAGGTCGCGTGCTCGGCGGCGACGATCGTCTCGACCTCGCCGAGCATGTAGAACGCGCCGCCGCACGCCATCCCGTTCACCGCGGCCACGACGGGCTTCCAAAGGTCGGCGGACTTGGGGCCCAACTGGAGTCCCGGATCGTCCATCATCCAGGGACCGGTCGGCTGGGGGATCGCATCGGCGCGGTCGATACCCGTGCAGAACGCACGATCGCCGGCACCCGTGAGCACGATCGCTCGCACGCCGTCGTCGCGGCGCAGCGCCCGCCAGAGCCCGTGCAGCTCGGCGGTCAGCACCGTGTCGAACGCGTTCAGTCGCTCGGGTCGGTTCAGTGTGACCGTCGCGACACCGTCGTCCTCGTCGACGAGGAGCGTTGCGAGGTCGGCCACGGAGCAGACCCTAGATCGGTGTCCGATCTCCCGGGCACTTCGGGGTTCGAGACGCGTGCAGGCCGGCTGCTCGGAGTT
>JANOWV010000115.1:0-2698 GCA_031418075.1 Actinomycetes bacterium | reverse complement strand
TACCAGTCGATCGCTTCGAGCTCTTCCATGATCGACGTGATGGCCCGGTGACGGTCGATGACGCCAGGATTGAGCTTCTCGAGCGGCTCGTGGTATCCCTCACTGGCCATTGGTCCCCACTCTCTTTCCGCGTTCACGGACACACACGCCTGCGGACGTAACGTAGACCGTGGCACATGCCCCGTCACGTTCCCGCTTGCAGATCACGAGGGCGGCGGTGTTCCTGTTGCGATGCTCTGGCGTTGCTGTGCGGGATCGATGAGGTCCTGCTGGTCCGACGAGGAGCGCCGAACCTAGACTCGCTCTTCGCTGCCTATGATTTTCGCGAGGGCGTAGGCTCATTCACTGACGAGTTCCCCCTGTCTGGGAGGTCGACTGATGCGCAGGTTGTCGTTTCGTCCGGCTCTGACATTGCGCGGACGCAAGTTCAAGGGTCCGCGGGGCTTTGCGGGAAAGCCGTTGCATCCGCCGCTCACCGACGTTCCCATCGGGGCCTACATGATCGTGGCGGTCCTCGACGTCATCTCGATCGTCGGTCAGAACGAGGAATGGTCCCGCGACTTCTTCCGTGCCGCCACCTTCGTGCTCGTCGCCGGCGCGGTTGTTTCACTGCTCACCGCGTTGACAGGTTTCTGGGATTGGTTGCGATCGACCGAACCGGGCACGCAAGTGCGCCGCGAGGCCAACGCGCATGCTCTGACCATGATCACGGTGACGGTCATCGTCTTGGTGAACATCGCGGTGCGTACTCTCGCGTATGGTGGCGACGCGCACAGCGGTGTGGTGGTGGTTGCACTCTCGGTCGCAGCGGCGATCTTGACCGTGGTCGGTGGGACAATCGGCGGGTCGCTCGTGTACGACCTTGGGTTCAACGTCGAGACCGCGGGCGACCACCCCGCCTACCACCAGTCGGAAGCCGACGTCCTGCCCGGCGAGAAGTCGTGACGGTAGGTGTCGTATCAGGTTGTTGACGCCAGCGCGTTCGCGGGCGACGTGACGGCGAGGCGCCGCTGCACGCCCCGAGAAGCGCTACGCGGAACAGAAGCAGGAGCCGCAAATCGGTTTGGCGAACCGATGGATCTGAGCGTCGCGCGTCACACCCGCGACGCTCTGACCAGCGAACACGCGCCCCCGCCAGGATTCGAACCTGGGCGCACGGTTTAGGAAACCGATGCTCTCTCCCCTGAGCTACGGGGGCCTCGGGTGCACCAACGGTGACACAAACGAAGGCGTGGCGTGGCCATCGGGCGGAGTGCCCGGGGATACGTTTCCCCCATGCGTCGACCCTTTGTCTCGCCTGTCCTCGGGCTCGTCCTGGTACTGGCCTCGTGTGGCGGGGGTCCGGCCAACGGGTGGGTGTCGGTCGGCACCGGTGACACGTACGGGGAATGGGAGCTCTTCGCCGAGGCGAAGGACGGTGCCTGGACCGGGTGCCTGCGGGTCGACGGCAGCCGCAAGCAGTGCGCATCGCCGGCATCCACCTTCCTTCGGTTCGAGGATGGCTACGGCGTGGCCTACGGGGTCGCACCCGAGGGGGGCCACCTCGAGTTCGCCGACGGGGGAACGGTGGAGCTCCTCGAGCCGGATGGGTTCAATCGCAGCTTCTATGTCGTGGCCGACAACGCGAAGATCCGGGTGCGCGACTGATCACGACCGCTACGGTGAAGAAGCGCACCGCCCAGTTTCTCGACGGCATAGGGAGTCCCCATGGGTGACAAGTCTCCGAAAAAGAAGAGCGACAAGAAGCAGGGCAAGTCCCTGAAGGAGAAGCGGGTCGAGAAGCACGAGAAGAGCCAGTCGAAGAAGGGGTCCGGCGGGTTCGGCGCCAGCTGAGCGGGGCTGCACTGCGACGCACTTCCGGCGCGCGTGTGACGCGTGTCGTGGAAGAAAGAAATCTTCTCGGGACGTGCTCGTAGCGGGCTTGAGTGTCACACCCCCCTGGTTGCATGGGGGCATGTTCACCGACGCGCTTGACGAGCTGAGGACCTGGCCCACCGACCGGCTCCGCGCGTCGCGCCACGAAGCGACACGTGAAGAGCGTCGGTGGCAGATGCGGCGCCTCGCGATCGATCGGGTGCTCGACGAGCGTGGCGCGACCGATGCCCGCGACACCGTCGAGTGGGTCGCGGCGCGTGACGGCGTGCGCACGCAGACGGCCCGGGTCGAAGTCGAGGTGGCGCGGGCGTTGGACTCGCTGCCGGTGATTGCGGCGGCGGCCGAGGCGGGGGAGCTGTCGATGGAACAGCTCGGGTCGCTGGTGCAGCTCGCGACTCCGGAGACCGATGCGGCGTGGGCGGTGCGGGGCCGGAGAGCGGCACCGTCGGACCTCGCGAGGCTCGTGCAACGCCAGCAGGTGGTGAGCGACGAGGAGATGGCCGTGCGCCGCGACGCGCGGGAGCTTCGCTGGTGGCGTAAGGGCAAGATGCTGCGCCTCACCGGCGCGCTCCCCGACATCGACGGTGCGTTCGTCGAAGCGGTCCTCGAGCACATGGTGGGCGCGATGCGCCCGCCGAATGGCCAACCCTGGGACACCCGGGCCCACCGTGGTGCCGACGCGTTCGTCGAGCTGTGTCGCGCCGCCAAGAACGGCACCGGCGCGGCGCCCGCAGCTCCTTCGTCGAAGCGACGGAGCTGGAAGCCGAGCGTCGTGATCCACATGGGTTCCGACGCCCAGCCCACCGTGAACGGCATGCCCATC
>JANOWV010000114.1:0-3964 GCA_031418075.1 Actinomycetes bacterium | reverse complement strand
TCGAACCCCGTGGCGAACACGATCACGTCGAGGTCGACGTGCCCTTGCGTAGTCTGGATCCCAGTCTCGGTGATTCGCTCGATCCCACCCTTGCGAAGATCGACGAGCGACACGTTGTCGCGGTTGAACGTCTCGTAGTAGTTGGTGTTGATGACGGGGCGCTTGCAACCAATCGGGTAGTTCCGGGGCGAGAGCGCCTCGGCGAGATCGGGATCCTCGACCGTTCGCTGCACCATCTCGCGGTACAGGTCGGCGCCGAGCTCGTTCGCTTCGGGGTTCGAAGCGACATCACTCCATGCGCGCGAGGCGTCGAACCCGCGCTCGTCGAGCATCGCGAGTCGCTCGGCTTCGGTCGCCTCGAGGATCGGGCGCGTGCCAGGACCCTCGATGATGATCGCCCCGGTCGACCCGGTCACCCCGCCGAAGACCTGACGTTGGAGCTTGCGATTCTCGGTGTAGTCGCGCTTCCACGCGGCCTGCACATCAGGATCGAGCGGACCGTTGCGTGAGGGCCAGGTGTAGGCCGCCGTGCGCTGGAACACCGTGAGGTGCCCCGCCACGGCAGCGAGCTCGGGCGTCGCCTGCACGCCCGACGATCCCGTCCCGATGAGACCGACCCGCGTCCCCGCGAGGTCGGGTTCCTCGTCCGGCCAGCGGCTCGTCTGGAGCACCAGCCCTCCGAAGTCGTCCATGCCCGGAACGTCGGGCACGGTAGGGATCGACAGCGGCCCCGTCGCCATGATGACGAACTGCGCGGTGATCGGCTCCCCAGGATCACGCTCGACCGTCCAGGTAGAGCGATCCTCGTCGAAGATCGCCGCGGTCACCGTCGTGTGCAAGTGGATGTCGCGGCGCAGGTCGAACCGGTCGGCCACGTGGTTGAAGTACCGCTCGAGCTCCTCTTGGGCGGGGAAGACCTCCGACCACTCCCAGTCCTGCTGGAGCTCCTCGGAGAAGCCGTACGAGTACTCGAGGCTGGGCACGTCACAGCGGGCACCCGGGTAGCGGTTCCAGTACCAAGTGCCGCCGACGCCACCGCCGGCCTCGAGCACGACCGCCGTGAACCCGAGCTCCCGCAGGTGATGGAGGGCGAAGAGCCCCGCCATCCCCGCGCCGACGACCACCACGTCGACGTCGGGAGGCGGTCGCAGCTCGTCGTCAGGCACGGCGGACACCCTAGAACCCGGTCCCGTGCACCACAGCGCCGTCGGCCTCAACGGCTTCGTGGTGGGCGATCAGGGTGTCGAACCCTGCACCTCTGCTCACCCCCGCCGAAACCCGCGTCGCCCTGACCAAGATACATAGAACTGGTGCCGCATCCCGCAACGTTGCCTCATTGGAAGCGTGACTCCGACCCGGCGTTTGGGGACACTCCACGGGCCAACCCGTAGGCGAGTCGGCGACTGCGTCTATGCCTCCGGGAGACGCCACACGCTGACGTGCGAGGGGCTCTCACCAGTGAACGGTGAGCGATTCCACCACGCCCATCGATGTTCCAGCGTCATGCCCGCGATCCGAGCCATCAGGTCCAACTCAGCCGGCCACACATATCGGAACGGTGCCGTGAATTCGCTGAAGCTGCCATCGCGACGTCGGTTGAAGTGCCGAGACCGGGAGATCTGCTTGTGCGTGCGGTCAATGAAGTCGTCGATGCCGATGTAGTCCTCCGTCACTGCGAACGGGACACCGAGGTTGCCTGGCGGTAGCTGGCGAAGACCCGGCACCAGGTTCTCGATGACAAAGCGGCCACCGGGGCGAAGATGACGGGCAGCGTTCTCGAAGCACGCGACTTGTTCGTCCTGCGACGTCAGGTTCATGATCGTGTTGAACACCAGGTACACGAGAGAGAACTCGCCCTCCACGAATGTCACGGCCATGTCGCCTTCGACGGCCATGATTTCGCTCGCTTCGGGCTTCGACCGCAGCACGGCCAGCATGTCCGCGGACAACTCGATCCCGGCGACCGGAACACCCCGGGCAGCCAAAGGAACAGCGACCCGGCCAGTACCAATAGCGAACTCCATCGCCGCTCCGCCGCCGGTCAACTCGACCAGGCAGTCGACGGTCGCTTCGAGGACGTCGTCAGCGAACATCCCCGTCCCAGGTTGGTCGTAGGTTCTGGCGATCTCGCCGACGAATCGGTTCTCGGGCACGCTCCACCCTGGCCCGACCCGAGCCGGCCCGCAACCATTGACGGACCACGCCCCGCTCCCGGCCGCGGCTACGCGACGCCGAGGTATCGGCGCAAGGCGCTGCGAATCACCTCGCTCGTGGTCGCGTCGTCCTTCGCTGCCCGCGTTTCGACTGCTTCTCGGAGTTCCGGATCGAGCCGCACCGGCACGACTTCGGCCGGGCCCGAACCCATCGGCGGCCGGCCGCGTCGACGTGCGAGCAGCTCGTCGACGTCGTAACCGGCCTCGGCTTCGCGCACCATCGCGTCGATGTCGGCCTCGGTCACTGGCTTGCCGCCCGCGGTTCCGACGACGTTGCTCTTCGCCTTGGTCTTTCGCGTTGTCATCTCTGTCACCCTCCCAAGGTCACGGAAGCAGGTGCGCGTACTTCGAGCGCATCTTCATGGCGTGGATAGCGATTGCTCGGCGATCCAGGTACAAGGCGATGATCTCGAGGAGGTTCCCAGCCCGGGCCGGTCCGAGCCAGAGCATCCGATGCTCGTCGAGCTCCCGGCCGGCGAGCGGCTGTTCGACGGCGTGATGAATGTCGTCATCGGCCACGCCGTGCGTGCGAGCCGAGGGGTAGATCTCCGCATGGCCCCTATCGTATTACGAAATGAACGAGTCGAGAAGCGCGCCCCGGATCTCGGCCGCCTCTCGATCGCGTTCGGGGAGGAATGGGAGGAGAGGTCGAACGTCATGCAGGCTCGTGCGTGACCGAGGCGGCCTGTGACGACGCGACATGGACGCCGGCAGCGATGAGACGCGTCGCCGCCATGTGGCGGGTCGCGTCTTCTCCACGCTCTGCAGCGGTACTCGCCGACCATGTCCCCTTCCCGACACGGCTCATGGCCGCATGTTCTGGGATTTCTGGGACGCCGAGGGCGGCGAGGTCGCTCACGACGAAACCGCAGGCCTGTGACCTGCGGTTTTGGTGGGCGATCAGGGTGTCGAACCCTGCACCTCTGCCGTGTGAAGGCAGCGCTCTCCCGCTGAGCTAATCGCCCGATCGAGGGGACACGATACCCTCCGGTCGACGCGGAACCGCCGCCGAAACAGGCCCGTCGCGACCACCCTCCTCGATGTGGGAGAATGGTCGCCTTGGATGCCTGAGTGCACCAGCAGAGCCGAGCCGGATGAGGTAGGTGACCGTGGCGAGGAAGGGACGAGCCCGCCGCTTTCGCGAAGCGCGAGAGTTGAAGCAGGGATTCGACGACGGTCTGTTCGCAGAACGGGATCGCACGCTCGCCGACGGCGAGGACGAGGACGAGCCCACGTGGCGTGACGAGAAGCCCGCGCACGACGACGACTGGGATGCCGACGACCCGCTCCGCATCGACGAAGGTGGCCGCGGACGCGCCGCGTCCTAGAACGGTCGGCCTGAGCGATCAGGCGGTGCGCGGGTCCGGGCGCTCGGTGTCGATGTCGTAGCGACGAATCGCGCCCTCCACGACCTCGGCCTTGATGTCGCCGACGCGCGCGAGCGAGTCGAGCGTCGCGACCACCACGTGCGCAGCGTCGACCTCGAAGTGTCGACGGAGGGCGGCGCGTGTGTCGGAGAACCCGTAGCCATCGGTTCCCAGCGGCACGAACGGCGCAGGAACGAAGCGGGCGATCTGGTCCGGCACCGACTTCATGAAGTCGGTCACCGCGACGATCGGTCCTTCGGTGGGAGCAAGTCGTTCCTGCACGTAGGAGACGCGTGGCGCGTCGGTGGGGTGCAGGCGGTTCCAGCGCTCCACGCTCAAGGCGTCCTCACGAAGCAGCTTGTAGCTCGTGGCGCTCCACACGTC
>JANOWV010000113.1:0-18422 GCA_031418075.1 Actinomycetes bacterium | reverse complement strand
TGCATCGACGGGATCGCTCGTGCCGGCTCGTCCGCAGAGGATTCCGGCAGCCTTCGCGAGGTCGACATCGAGTGCTTCGAGGTCGCAGCCATTGAGTGCTCGGGCGAGGTTGGCGTTCCCTCCGCCCCGCCAGACTTCGGTGACGACGATCGCGGGAACGGTGAAGAGTTCGTCCCGCTTCTTCGAGGCCTTCCAGTAGCGCCGGTCGTTGCGTTCCGCGGCGATCAGTGCGCCTGCGTCGAGCGTTGTTCCCACTGGCGCACCTCCTCGATCTCCTCGTCGGTGATCGTGCCGAACTCCGATTCGTACTCCGCTACCGCGGCTTTCCGTTGCGCGAGGAGCAGCGAATGGCGGGCCCGTTTGGCGAGCCATGCGGAGACCGTGGTGCCCTCGGCCTCGGCCTGCTCGCGGATGGTCTCCGCGAGGTCCTCGGGGAGGGAGATCGTCAGCTTGGTCACGGCCACCTCGTGATGGTACCCAGGATCGTCATACCGGGGTATGACCAGTCTCCGCCTGGCATCGTCACGTGGCCATCCGATAGTCTTTCCCTTCCTGGCGCAGCGACCCTCCTCGTTGCCGCGCTGTTGACCTGACCGAGCACCGCTAACCGACGTCCGCGCAGGCTGCGGCTCTGAGCAGAACCGTGCGGCACATCCGAACCCACGCTCCGCCGGCCCTGGCCGGGGGAGCGTTCGCGTGAGCGGCCTCCGCCGCCCACGTTCCCGATCGACTCGAACGACCAGACGAGTGAGGCGAGCGACACGATGGCAGGCAAGGGGATCCTCGGGCGCAAGCTCGGTATGACCCAGGTCTGGGACGCGGAGAACCGGGTCGTCCCGGTGACCGTCATCCAGGCCGGGCCGTGTCGCGTCGTGCAGCTCAAGACTCCGGAGCGCGACGGCTACGCAGCCGTGCAGCTCGCGTTCGGTGCGACGAAGCCGCAGCGCCTCTCGAAGGGCGAGCTCGGCCATCTCGCGAAGGCGGGTGTCGACGCGCAGCGCGACCTCGCCGAAGTCCGCGTCGAAGACCTCACCGGCTACGAGGTCGGCATGGAGATCAGCGCCGACATCTTCGATGCGGGTGACCGCGTCGACGTCACCGGCGTCAGCAAGGGCAAGGGCTTCGCCGGTGTGATGAAGCGCCACAACTTCAAGGGCCAGGGCGCCAGCCACGGGAACCACAAGAGCCACCGCGTTCCCGGGTCCATCGGCGCGTGCGCGACACCGGCGCGCGTGTTCAAGGGCACGCGCATGGCCGGCCAGATGGGTGCGCGCAAGGTCACGACCCAGAACCTCGTGGTGGTCGAAGGCGACGCCGAGCGCGGTCTGCTTCTCATCCGCGGATCGATCCCCGGTGCCAACGGCACCGTGGTCCTCGTGCGCAACGCCGTGAAGGGTCCCAAGGTCACCTTCGAGCCGAAGGTCGCCAAGGAGCCGGTCGTCGACGAGCAGCCAGTGGACGAGCAGGTCACTGAGGAAGCCGTCGCTGAGGCGCCGCCCGTCGAGGAGCCGGCTGCCGAGGCGACCGACGAAGGTGGTGAGTCGAAGTGAAGGTCGACGTCGCACCGATCAGCGGCGGGTCCGCCGGATCCATCGACCTGCCCGACGATCTCTTCGGGGTCGCGCCGAACATCGGCCTCATGCACCAGGTCGTCACCGCGCAGCTCGCACACCGACGCGCCGGTACGCACAGCACCAAGACCCGCGCCGAAGTGCGTGGTGGTGGGGCCAAGCCCTGGCGCCAGAAGGGCACCGGCCGCGCCCGCCAGGGTTCCATCCGCTCGCCGCAGTGGCGCGGCGGTGGGATCGCCCACGGCCCGAAGCCGCGCGACTACACCCAGAAGACTCCCAAGAAGATGGTGCGCGCCGCGCTGCGTTCGGCACTCTCCGATCGCGCCGCTGAAGGCCGGATCAAGGTCGTCGACTCCTGGGGGATCGACGCACCCCGCACCAAGCAGGCGATCACCGTCCTCGACGGTCTCGGGCTGCGTCCTGCCGGGGAACGTGCGCCGCGGGTGCTGATCGTGCTCGACCGCACGGAGCACGCGGCTTGGAAGTCGTTCCGCAACCTCGGGACGCGCGTCCAGATCATCATCCCCGAGGAGCTCAACCCCTACGACGTCCTCCTCAACGACTGGATCGTCTTCTCGAAGCCGACGCTGGACGCGGCCATCGAGCGTTTCGCCGAGGGATCGACGCCGGCTGCTTCAGCCGATGCGACGGAAGGTGACGCAGCATGAGCCGCGATCCCCGAGACGTGATCATCCGACCGGTCGTGTCGGAGAAGTCGTACGCCGCGTACGACAGCAACGTCTACACGTTCGTCGTTGCACCCGATGCGAACAAGGTCGAGATCCGTCAGGCGATCGAGGCGATCTTCAACGTCAAGGTGAAGAACGTGAACACGCTCAATCGCGACGGGAAGCGCAAGCGCAACCGCAAGACCGGCGCCTTCGGGCAGCGCACCGGTCAGAAGCGAGCGATCGTCTCCCTCGTCGAGGGCGATCGCATCGAGATCTTCGGGAGCTGAGATGGCCATTCGCAAACGCAAGCCCACCAGCCCCGGTCGCCGGTTCCAGACCGTCTCGGACTTCTCCGAGCTGACCAGGTCGCGCCCCGAGAAGTCGCTCACGCGCTCGAAGCCGAGCACCGGTGGTCGTAACTCGTACGGACGCATGACGACCCGCCACCGCGGTGGCGGTCACAAGCAGAAGTACCGCATCGTCGACTTTCGTCGCGAGAAGGACGGCGTGCCCGCCAAGGTCGCCGCGATCGAGTACGACCCGAACCGCAACGCGCGCATCGCGCTGCTCCACTATCTCGACGGCGAGAAGCGCTACATCATCGCCCCGCAGGGCGTGTCGGTCGGCGACAAGCTCCAGAGCGGTCAGGGTGCGGAGATCCGCCCCGGAAACGCACTGCCGTTGCGCTACATCCCGGTCGGGACGACCGTGCACAACGTCGAGCTCAAGCCGGGTGCCGGCGCGAAGCTCGGCCGCGGCGCGGGTACTTCGATCCAGCTGGTCGCGAAAGAGGGGTTGTTCGCCACCATCCGTCTCCCATCGACCGAGATGCGCCGTGTCGCGATCGACTGCCGCGCCACGGTCGGCTCCGTGGGGAACGCCGAGGCGTCCCTCATCAAGATCGGCAAGGCCGGACGAAACCGGTGGAAGGGCCGCCGGCCCAAGAACCGTGGTGTGTCGATGAACCCGGTCGACCACCCGCTCGGCGGTGGCGAGGGCAAGAGCTCGGGTGGACGCCACCCGGTCTCGCCATGGGGCAAGCCCGAAGGCCGCACTCGCAAGAAGGGCAAGAAGTCCGACGAGATGATCATCCGACGCCGACGCAGCCGCGGCTCACGCCGATAGCGCGCGTCAACCAAAGGAGCAGCAGTGCCCAGGAGCCTCAAGAAGGGACCGTTCGTCGACGACCACCTCGAGAAGAAGGTGGCGGCGATGAACGCGGCCGGTGACCGTAAGGTCATCAAGACGTGGTCGCGCCGGTCCACGATCACCCCGGAGATGGTCGGCCACACACTCGCGGTCCACGACGGCCGTAAGCACGTTCCCGTCTACATCAGCGAGTCGATGGTCGGGCACAAGCTCGGCGAGTTCGCGCCGACGCGCACGTTCAAGTTCCACGCTGGCGCCGAGCGATCGGCGAGGCGGTAGGTCATGGCTGCGCCCACCACTGACGCTCCGCGCGAGACCGCCGCGCGTCTGCGTCACCTGAAGACCTCGCCCACGAAGGTGCGCCCGGTCCTGAAGCTGATCGTCGGTGCGTCGGTCCTCGATGCACGCGACACGCTGCTGCTCTGCGAGCGCGGCGTGGCCGACGAGGTCTCCAAGCTCCTCGACTCGGCCATTGCCAACGCCGAGCACAACGACAACCTCCCCGAGGACGAGCTGCGCATCGTCCGTGCCTTCGCCGACGAAGGGCCGACGGCGAAGCGCTGGCGCCCCCGTGCGCGCGGACGAGGCACGCGGATTCGTAAGCGGACCAGCCACATCACGATCGTCGTCGGCCGCTACGACGATGACCAGCTCGCTCGCCGCCGCGCCGCCGAGGCGGCTTCCGGTGGGCCCACGCGGACCCGCCCGACGCGCCGTCGCCGCGCCGTCGAAGCCGACCACGACGATCACGATCACGATCACGACGAGGACGTCGAGTTCGAAGACGGCGACAAGCCGACGGCGAAGAAGGCCGCAAAGAAGTCGACGGCGAAGAAAGCCGCCAAGAAGTCGACGGCCAAGAAGTCGACGGCGAAGAAAGCCGCCAAGAAGTCGACCGCAGAGAAGTCGCCGGCCAAGAAGTCGACCGCCAAGAAGTCGACCGCCAAGAAGTCGACGGCGAAGAAGTCGACGAAGCGCACGGCAGAGACCAAGGACGAGGACGCCTGATGGGACAGAAGGTCAACCCCTACGGGTTCCGACTCGGCATCACCACCGACTGGAAGTCACGTTGGTTCGCGGACGGCAAGGAGTACCAGGACTTCCTGATCGAGGACTGGGAGATCCGCGACTACCTCAAGAAGCAGCTTCCCCACGCCGCGGTGAGTCGCGTCGAGATCGAGCGGACACGCGACCGTCTGCGCGTCGACGTCTACACCGCCCGCCCCGGGATCGTGATCGGTCGCCGCGGCGCGGAGGCCGACCGGCTCCGTCAGGGGCTCTTCAAGATCACCGGCAACGCCAAGATCCAGTTCAACATCCAAGAGATCAAGCAGCCTGAGCTCGACGCGACGCTCATCGCGCAGGGTGTTGCCGACCAGCTCGCTGGTCGAGTCTCGTTCCGGCGGGCCATGAAGCGGGCGGTGCAGACGGCGATGAAGGCCGGCGCCCAGGGCATCCGCGTGCAGTGCGGCGGTCGCCTCGGTGGCGCCGAGATGTCGCGCAAAGAGTGGTACCGCGAAGGACGAGTTCCGTTGCACACGCTGCGCGCCGACATCGACTACGGCGGTGCCGAAGCGCGCACCACCTTCGGTCGCATCGGCGTGAAGGTGTGGATCTACAAGGGTGAGATCCTCCCCTACAAGTCGGCCGCCGAGGACAAGATCGCTCGTGAGGCCGCGATGGCCGTCGGCGAGACCTCGGGTGAGGCCCAGCCCAAGCGCAGGGTCGTCAGCGCCGGTGGCGGTCGTCGTCGCAACGAGGAGACCGTCGAAGTGACGGTCGACTCCACGTCCGAGGACGCACCGTCCGAAGCGACGCCGCTCGTCAAGGAAGCGGATCCCGAGCTCGAGCGCCTCCTCGCCGAGGAAGAAGAGATCGAGCGCCGGACGCGCGAGCACCACGAAGCGCCGAAGTTCCACGGCGACGAGGACTGAGGACCTCCACGATGTTGATGCCGAAGAAGGTGCGGCACCGCAAGGTGCAGCGAGGACGGATGCGTGGTGCCGCCAAGGGCGGAACCCGCGTGACGTTCGGCGACTACGGGATCCAGGCGCTCGACCCGGGCTGGATCACGAACCGTCAGATCGAAGCTGCCCGAATCGCGATGACCCGCTACATCAAGCGCGGCGGAAAGGTCTGGATCACGATCTTCCCGGACAAGCCCGTCACGCAGAAGCCGGCAGAGACGCGCATGGGCTCCGGCAAGGGAAACCCTGAGCACTGGGTTGCTGTCGTGAAGCCGGGTCGGATCATGTTCGAGCTCTCGGGCGTGCCCGAGGAGACCGCGCGCGAAGCGATGCGGCTCGCAATGCACAAGCTTCCCATCAAGACGCGCTTCGTCGTGCGGCAAGAGGAGGCGTAGCAGCGATGGCGAACCCCACTGCAGACCTGCGCGATCTCAACGACGCCGAGCTCGCGAACAAGCTCCGCGAAGCGAAAGAAGAGTTGTTCAACCTGCGCTTCCAGCTGGCGACCGGTGAGCTCGAGAACTTCTCGAGGATCTCCGACCTCCGTCGGACGGTCGCGCGGTGCCACACGTTGTTGCGTGAGCGCGAGATCGCGCTTGCCGAGCAGACCGAGGACGCAGGAGCCGACCGATGACCGACGCCTCCAGCACCACCCCGAACGACGGGACCGAGGCCACTCGAGGCAATTCCCGCAAGGTGCGGGAGGGCCTCGTGCTCTCCGCCAAGATGGACAAGACCGTCATCGTCGGTGTCACCGACCGCGTGCGGCACCGCCGGTACGGCAAGACGCTCCAACGGACCCGGCGCTTCTACGCCCACGACGAGACGAACGACGCCCGCGAGGGCGACCGCGTGCGCATCGCCGAGACCCGTCCCCTGTCGCGCCTGAAGCGCTGGCGCCTTGTCGAGGTCTTGGAGCGTGCCCGATGATCCAGCAGGAGTCACGGCTCAAGGTGGCCGACAACTCGGGCGCGCGTGAGGTGCTCTGCATCAAGGTGCTGGGTGGAACCAGGCGTCGTTACGCGGGGATCGGCGACATCTTCGTCGCGACCGTCAAGGACGCCGTGCCCGGCGCTGCCGTCAAGAAGGGCGAGGTCGTCAAGTGCGTCGTCGTGCGCACGAAGAAGGAGCGCCGCCGTCCCGACGGTAGCTACATCCGCTTCGACGAGAACGCCGCCGTCCTGATCAACGACCAGCTCCAGCCGCGCGGGACCCGCATCTTCGGTCCGGTGGGTCGCGAGCTCCGGGATCGCCGCTTCATGCGGATCGTGTCCCTGGCCCCGGAGGTGCTCTGACATGCCGCTCGGCAAGCCAGTGAAGTTCAAGCTCAAGAAGGGCGATCGCGTGGTCGTGCTCTCGGGTAAGGACGTCGGCAAGGAAGGCGAGATCACGCGCGTGCTCACCGAGCGCGACAAGGTCATCGTCGATGGTGTCAACGTGGCCAAGAAGCACCAGCGGGCCACCAAGTCGACGATGCAGGGCGGGATCATCGACAAGGACATGCCGGTGCACATCTCGAACGTCGCCCTGCTCTGCCCGAGCTGCGGGAAGACCCGAGTCGGCTACCAGTTGGCCGACGACGGAACGAAGACACGCATCTGCAAGAAGTGCGGGAAGGAAGTCTGATGGCCGAGACGCGGGTAGCACCTCGCCTCAAGGCGCGCTACGACTCGGAGCTGCGCGGCACGCTGCAGAGCGAGCTCGGGCTCGGGAACGTCATGGAAGTTCCCAGATTCGAGAAGATCGTGCTGAACTGCGGCGTCGGCAAGGCGACCCAGCAAGCGTCGCTGCTCGACGGCGCTGTCACGGACCTGTCGATCATCACCGGCCAGAAGCCGTTGGTGATCAAGGCCAAGAACTCGATCGCCGGCTTCAAGCTGCGTGAAGGGCAAGCGATCGGCGCCAAGGTCACCCTGCGGGGCGACCGGATGTGGGAGTTCTACGACCGCCTCGTGAGTTTGGCGATCCCCCGCATCCGCGACTTCCGCGGCATGAACCCCGACTCCTTCGACGGACGCGGCAACTACACGTTCGGCGTGACGGAACAGCTCATCTTTCCCGAGATCGACTACGACAAGATCGACACCGTGCGAGGAATGGACATCACGATCGTGACGACCGCACAGACCGACGACCACGGACGGGCGCTCCTCCGAGCGCTTGGATTTCCGTTCCGCCGCGACCAGGAAAGCAGGTAGCGGAAGTGGCGAAGAAGGGCCTTGTCAACAAGCAACGGCGCACACCGAAGTTCAAGGTGCGCGGATACACGCGGTGCCGCCGGTGCGGTCGCGCCCGTTCCGTGTACCGCAAGTTCGCGCTGTGCCGGATCTGCTTCCGCGAGATGGCGCATGCCGGGGAGATCCCCGGGATCACCAAGGCTTCGTGGTGAGGGGGCTGAGACGATGACGATGACCGACCCGATCGCCGACATGCTCACCCGGATCCGCAATGGAAACGTCGCGTTCCACGACGAAGTTGCGATGCCGTCCTCGAAGGTCAAGGAAGCGCTGGCGCGCATCCTCGAGCGTGAGGGCTACATCGTGGGCTTCGACATCGAGGACCAGACCGACCGTCCCGGCAAGAAGCTCAAGATCACGATGAAGTACACGCCCGAGCGCGAGCGGACGATCTCCGGCCTTCGCCGGATCTCCAAGCCCGGCCTGCGCGTGTACACGAAGTCGTCCGAGGTCCCGCGGGTCCTCGGTGGAATGGGGATCGCGATCCTCTCGACCAACCAGGGGCTCATGACCGACCGCGAGGCGCGCCAGCGTCGCGTGGGCGGCGAAGTCCTCTGCCACGTCTGGTAGGAGCACCAATGTCCCGCATCGGAAAGCAGCCGATCACGATCCCCAGTGGGGTCGAGGTGACGCTCGATGGCGCGCGCGTGACCGTCAAGGGCCCGAAGGGCACCCTCGACCTTCAGGCACCGCCGACGATCACCGTCAGCCGCGAGGGCGAGGAGATCGTCGTCACCCGTCCCGACGACGAGCGGGAGAACCGCTCGTTGCACGGACTGACGCGTTCCCTCGTCGCCAACATGGTCCATGGTGTGAGCGAGGGCTACTCCCGCGACCTCGAGATCGTCGGCGTCGGGTACCGCGCGATCGCCCAGGGTCCCTCCAAGCTGGAGCTCCAGCTCGGCTTCTCGCACCCGGTGCACTTCGACGCACCGGATGGCGTGACGTTCGAGGTCCCGGTTCCCACCAAGATCACGGTGCGCGGGTTCGACAAGCAGCTTGTCGGACAGGTCGCCGCCAACATCCGCAAGATCCGCAAGCCCGAGCCCTACAAGGGCAAGGGCATCCGGTACGCCGACGAGCGCGTGCTGCGCAAGGCCGGCAAGTCGGCCAAGTAGGAGCCACACGATGTTGAAGAAGGTCGCCAGCCGCCAGAACCGGCACCGGCGCGTCCGCAAGAAGGTGCGCGGCACGTCGGCGCGCCCGCGTCTGGCTGTGTACAGGTCGAACAAGAACATCTACGCGCAGGTCATCGACGATGCCACCGGCAGCACGCTGGTCGCGGCATCCTCGGTGGAGGGTGGCGCCGGCAAGGGTGGCGGCACGGTCGACGTCGCCAAAGCCGTCGGTCAGCGCATCGGCGAGCGCGCCAAGAGCGCCGGGATCACCACGGTCGTCTTCGACCGAGGCGGGTTCCGCTACCACGGACGAATCGCAGGGGTCGCCGATGGCGCCCGCGATGCCGGCCTGAAGTTCTAAAGACAAGAGATGAGGATCTGATGGCAGAAGGCCAGCTCGAAGAGCGGGTGATCACGATCAATCGCGTCGCCAAGGTGGTCAAGGGCGGACGACGGTTCTCGTTCACCGCGCTCGTCGTCGTCGGCGACGGCCAGGGCAACGTCGGGCTCGGATACGGCAAGGCCAAAGAGGTCCCTGCCGCGATCCAGAATGGCATGGAAGAGGCGCGCAAGAACCTGTTCCCCGTGCCGCTCGCCGGCTCGACGATCACCCACCAGATCATCGGCGAGCACGATGCCGCCCGTGTGCTCCTCAAGCCGGCATCGCCGGGGACCGGGGTGATCGCGGGTGGTGCCGCGCGCGCCATCCTCGAAGCGGCCGGCGTCCACGACATCCTGGCCAAGTCGCTCGGATCGTCGAACGCGATCAACGTCTCACGGGCCACCATCTCCGGGCTGCGGTCGCTGCGCCGCCCCGAGGAGATCGCCCGGCTCCGTGGGAAGTCCCCCGAAGAGGTCTCGATGCCCGGCATGTACCGCGCCTACAAGGAGCGCAACACGCCGAAGGCCGTCGTCACCGAGGTCAAGTGATGGCGACCCTGCGCGTGACCCAGACCCGCTCGAAGATCGGGATCAAGCCCAAGCAGCGCGGCACGCTGCGCGCCCTCGGTCTCAAGCGCATCAACCACACTGTCGAGCACCAGGACCGTCCCGAGATCCGTGGGATGATCGCTCGCGTCCCCCATCTCGTGACCGTGGAGGAAGTGTCGTCATGACGATCAAGATCCACGATCTGAAGCCCAACCCCGGGTCGAAGAAGGCCGCGCGGCGGGTCGGTCGAGGCATCGGTGGCCATGGCGGCAAGACCGCCGGTCGTGGTCACAAGGGCCAGGGTGCCCGCGGCACCGTTGCCGCCCGCTTCGAGGGTGGCCAGACCCCGATCTCGCGCCGTACGCCGAAGGCCAAGGGCTTCCGGAACCCATTCCGGGTCGAGTACGCGGTCGTCAACCTCCAGGCGCTCGAGGACTTCGAGGCCGGTTCCGTCGTGGACCCGGATGCCTTGCGAGCCCGAGGGCTGGTCGCCAAGCGCGGCCTCGTGAAGGTGCTCGCACGTGGTGAGCTCACCAAGAAGCTCACGGTCAAGGCCCATGGGTTCTCAGGGGCGGCACGCGAGGCGATCGAAGCTGCCGGTGGCAGCGTCGAGATCCTGCCCGCACCCTGGGGCGACCGTCGACCGCCGGCTGGCAGCAACAACGCCCTCACCAATCGGTAGGCTGCGCCATGCTCTCGCGACTGAAGAACATGTTCCGGGTCCCGGACCTGCGGAACAAGATCATCTTCACGCTCGTGATCGTCGCGGTGTATCGCGTCGGCGCCCACCTGCCGGTCCCCTACGTCGACTTCAGCGCGATCAAGCAGCTCCAGGACAGCGCCACGAACAGCGGCGTGGTCGGGTTCCTCGACCTCTTCTCCGGAGGCGCGATCACCAACGTCGCGATCTTCTTCCTCGGGATCATGCCCTACATCACGGCGTCGATCATCATGCAGCTCCTCGGAGTGGTGATCCCCAAGCTCGAGCAGTGGCAGAACGAGGGTCAGGTCGGGCAGAAGAAGATCACCCAGTGGACGCGGTACCTCACGGTGGCCCTCGCCCTCGTGCAGTCGACCGGATTCGTGTTCGCCCTGCACCAAGGCGCCGGGGGCCTCATCGGCCTCGGTGGCAACCTCCCCCAGGGAATCGACTTCATCCCCGGGTTCAACTTCCCGCGAGCGGCGCTCATCGTGCTGGTCTGGACGGCCGGTACGGCGATGGTCATGTGGCTCGGTGAGGTCATCACCCAGCGCGGCATCGGCAACGGCATGTCGATCATCATCTTCGCGTCGGTGGTGTCGCGCCTCCCCGCGCAGGGATCGAACATCTACACACAGGGCTCGAAGTTCCAGTTCTTCGTCATGATCGGCATCGGTGTGGCGATGATCGTGGGCATCGTCTTCGTCGAGTCCGGCCAGCGACGTATCCCCGTACAGTTCGCCAAACGCGTCGTCGGCCGCCGCATGTACGGCGGACAGAGCACCTACATCCCGCTGAAGGTCAACCAGTCGGGCGTGATCCCGGTGATCTTCGCGAGCTCGATCCTCTCGTTCCCGGCGCTCATCGCATCCGCGCTCGGCAACAACCTCACTGGTGTGCAGAAGTGGATCAACGACAACCTGGTGAACAACCAGGGGTGGTTCTACATCGGCTTCTACACCTTGCTCATCATCTTCTTCGCGTACTTCTACACCGCGATCGCGTTCAACCCGGCCCAGCAAGCCGACATCATCCGGAAGCAGGGTGGGTTCATCCCGGGAGTCCGACCGGGGCCGCCCACGGAGCGCTACCTCGCGAAGGTCCTGAACCGGATCACACTTCCCGGCTCGTTGTTCCTCGCCGCCATCGCCTTGACTCCGCTCCTGGTGTTCGCGCTCTGGGACATCAGCCAGTTCCCCTTCGGCGGGACCGCACTGCTCATCACCGTGGGCGTCGCGCTCGAGACCATGAAGCAGATCGATAGCCAGCTGATGATGCGCAACTACGAGGGTTTCCTCGCATGAGGCGAGCAGGCACGATCTGATGACGGCCCGCGGCCCGCGGCTCGTGTTGCTCGGAAAGCAGGGCGCCGGCAAGGGGACGCAGGCGACCAAGCTCGCCGAGCACTACGGCGTCGCGCACCTCTCCACCGGCAACCTCTTTCGTGAGGCAGCGAACGCGGGTGCTCCGCTCGGTCTCGAAGCGAAGCGGTTCATGGACCGGGGCGATCTCGTGCCGGACGACACCGTCGTCGGGCTCATCGAGGAGCACCTCGGACCCGAGGAACAACGTCGCACGGGGTTCGTCCTCGATGGATTCCCGCGGACCCGACGTCAGGCCGTCGAGCTCACGCGCATCCTCGACGACCAGCCCCTCGACCTCGCGATCGATCTCGACGTCCCTACGGAGGTCGTCCTCCACCGCATCGCGGGCCGGCGAGTCTGCACGCAGTGCAACCGCGGCTTTCACGTCGACAACCCGCCCGAGGACGGATGGACCTGCGACAACTGCGGAGGCGACGTCGTCCAGCGCGACGACGACACCGAGGAAGCCGTGCTCCGGCGGCTCGAGCTCTATGAGGTGGAGACCCTTCCGGTGATCCAGTACTACCGCCGCACCGGCAACCTGGCCCACGTCGATGGGAGCTGGGAGAGCGACGACGTCTTCAAGCGACTCGTCGAGACGGTCGAGTCGCGGTTCCGCGCCGACGCATCATGATCACCCGCAAGACTGCCGAGCAGATCGGCTTCATGCGCCAGGCCGGGCGAGTCGTTGCCGAGATGCACGAGTGCTGCACACGCGCAGCCAAGCCAGGGGCGACCACCCTCGACGTGGATCGGGTCGCGCGTGAGGTGCTGGAGCGCCGAGGAGCGCGATCGAACTTCCTCAACTACCACGGGTTCCCGGCAGTCGTCTGCACGTCACCCAATGAGGTCATCGTGCACGGCATCCCCGCCGACGACGTCGTGCTCGAGGAGGGCGACATCCTCTCCATCGACTGCGGGGCGATCATCGAGGGCTGGCACGGCGACGCCGCGATCACCGTCCCGATCGGTGCGATCGACGAGGATTCCCAACGTCTGATCGACGTGACGAAGGCGTGCCTCGACGATGCGATCGCCGAGATCGTGGCCGGGAACCGCCTCGGCGACATCGGCCACGCGGTCGAGTCCCGGGCCCTCGCCGCCGGGTTCTCTGTGGTCCGGGAGTACGTCGGGCACGGGATCGGGACGGCGATGCACGAGGAGCCCCAGGTTCCCAACTACGGCACGCCGGGGCGGGGCATGAAGATCCGCGAGGGCCATGTGCTCGCGATCGAGCCCATGATCAACCTCGGGACGCAGGAGACCGAGACGTTGAGCGACGGCTGGACCGTCGTCACGAGGGATGGTGCCCGTTCGGCGCACTTCGAGCACTCGATCGCCTGTACCGACGACGGCCCCGAGGTGCTCACCTTGCCGGGCTAGGCCGTTTCCCGCCGGGCTGCTGGACCCGGCCCGAGTGCTCCTGTCGACTTGGGGCGCCCGGAGCCGTTCGTGTAGCATGAATCTCCGGCCCAGCGTGGTTTTTCAGGCGCGTTTGACGCGCCGCGAGTGATTGAGGAAAGCACTGGCAAAGCCCAAGGACGACACGATCCTCGTTGAGGGGACCGTGGTCGAACCACTGCCCAACGCGATGTTCCGGGTGGAACTCGAGAACGGCCACAAGGTGTTGGCCCACATCTCGGGGAAGATGAGGATGCACTACATCCGCATCCTCCCGGGTGACCGGGTCCAGGTGGAGCTCACCCCCTACGACTTGAGTCGGGGTCGCATCACCTACCGCTACAAGTAGCACCCACCCTCCGAAGTTCGATTCGAGAGAGACGCAGGCACAGTTCGTGAAGGTCCGACCGTCGGTGAAGAAGATGTGTGAGAAGTGCAAGGTGATCCGACGACACGGGTCTGTGCGCGTCATTTGTCAGAACCCCCGCCACAAGCAGCGTCAGGGCTAGAGGAGCGTTCGTGGCTCGTATTGCAGGCGTCGACATCCCGCGTGAGAAGCGACTCGAGATCTCGCTGACGTACATCTTCGGTGTCGGGAAGTCGACGGCACAGCTCGTCTGCGACCAGACCCAGCTCTCGCGCGACACGCGCGTCCGCGATCTCACCGAAGACGAAGTCGCCAAGATTCGAAGCTTCATCGACGCCAACCTCAAGACGGAGGGTGACCTCCGGCGCGAGGTGTCGGCCAACATCAAGCGCAAGGTCGAGATCGGGAGCTACGAAGGCATTCGGCATCGCCGAGGCCTCCCCGTCCACGGCCAGCGCACCAGGACCAACGCTCGAACCCGCAAGGGACCGAAGAAGACGGTCGCGGGCAAGAAGCGCGTCAAGAAGTAACGAGAGGAAGCAGTAATCGTGGCAAAGCCTGCCGCGGGCGGTCGACGTCCGAAGCGGCGAGAACGAAAGAACGTCGCCTATGGCGTCGCGCATATCAAGTCGTCGTTCAACAACACCATCATCACGATCACCGACCAGCAGGGGAACGCGCTCGCGTGGGCCTCGTCGGGGAACGTCGGCTTCAAGGGTTCCCGCAAGAGCACGCCGTTCGCCGCGCAGCTCGCGGCCGAGACCGTGGCCCGTCGCGCGATGGAGCACGGTGTGCGAAAGGTCGACGTCTTCGTCAAGGGCCCCGGGTCCGGGCGAGAGACCGCGATCCGCACCATCCAGAGCACCGGAATCGAAGTGGTCGGGATCAAAGACGTCACCCCGATCCCGCACAACGGCTGCCGCCCCGCCAAGCGGCGCCGGGTCTGAGGGAGTAGGTCATGGCGAGGTACACCGACGCGGTCTGCAAGCTCTGTCGACGCGAGCGCATGAAGCTCTTCCTCAAGGGCGCCAAGTGCGACTCGATGAAGTGCGCCATCGAACGCAAGCCCTATCCCCCGGGTGAGCACGGCCGCGGCCGAATCCGGGAGAGCGAGTACCTCCTCCAGCTGCGGGAGAAGCAGAAGGCCCGCCGCATCTACGGGGTCCTCGAGAAGCAGTTCCGGAACGTCTACGGACGCGCGTCCCGCCAGCCGGGTATCGCCGGCGAGAACCTGCTCCGGATGCTCGAGTGCCGGGTCGACAGCGTGATCTTCCGCGCGAACTTCGCGGCGAGCCGCAACCAGGGCCGTCAGCTGGTCCGCCACGGGCACGTGCTCGTGAATGGCAAGCGGCTCACCATCCCCTCCTACCAGTGCCGCAAGGGCGACGTCGTCGAGCTCTCGGCGAAGGCCAAGGCCAACATCGTCGTCCGTCACAACCTCGACACCCTCGACCGTGCCGTGCCCGCGTGGCTCGACGTCTCCACGAGCGACGTGAAGGCGACGGTTCGAGAGCTGCCGGTGCGGGAACAGATCGATGTTCCCGTGCGTGAGCAGCTCATCGTCGAGCTCTACTCGAAGTAGTCCCCGCGCAGTCCCCGGTATGGGGACCGTCATCCCATCGGGAGAGAAGTACCGATCATGCTCATCATCCAGCGCCCCGAGGTCGAGGCCGGCGAGGCCGACGGCAACACGCAGTCGTTCGTCATCGCTCCGCTCGAGCCCGGCTTCGGCCACACGCTCGGCAACAGCCTTCGACGGACCCTGCTGTCGTCGATCCCGGGTGCAGCCGTCACCCAGGTGCGCTTCGACGAGGCACTCCACGAGTTCGGAGTGATTGCCGGTGTCAAGGAAGACGTCACCGACCTCATCCTGAACCTGAAGGACCTCGTGCTCACCTGCTCGAGCGACGAAGAGGTCACGCTTCGCCTCGACAAGCGCGGTCCCGGTGAGATCACGGCCGGCGACATCCAGACGACGAGCGACGTCGAGATCCTGAACCCGGATCTGCACCTGGCGACCGTGAACTCCAAGGGTCGCCTCGCAGTGGACCTCACCGTGGAGCAGGGTCGTGGGTACCTCTCGGCAGAGCGCAACAAGCGCACGTCGACCATCGGCGTGATCCCGGTCGATGCGATCTTCTCGCCCGTTCGGCGGGTGACGTTCGCGATCGAGCCCACCCGAGTCGAGCAGGCAACGAACTACGACAAGCTGACGGTGGACATCGAGACCGACGGTTCGATCTCGCCCCGGGACGCGCTCGCGTCGGCGGGTGACACGCTCCGGAGTCTCGTCGCGCTGGTCGCCGACCTTTCCGACGAGCCCCGCGGGCTGGAGCTCGGCGAAGTCTCCCCGGCCACGGCGGCGTCGCCGGACCTGGAGCTCGCCATCGAGGAGCTCGACCTGTCGGAGCGTCCCCGCAACTGCCTCAAGCGGGCCCGGGTGGACACGATCGGTCAGCTGGTGTCGAAGACCGAAGACGACCTCCTTGCCATCACGAACTTCGGTTCGAAGTCGCTCGACGAGGTCCTGCTCAAGCTCGACGAGCGTGGGCTGTCGCTGCGGGTGAAGGAGTAGCCGTGCCGGCTCCCAAGAAGGGTCCCCGCCTCGGGCGGGATCCCGCGCACCAGCGCCTCATGCTCGCCAACCTCGCGGCGAGTCTTTTCGAGTCGGGTCACATCGTGACCACCGTGACCAAGGCGAAGGTGCTCCGTCCCTACGCCGAGCACCTCATCACCAAGGCCAAGAGCGGGTCGATCCACGACCGCCGCACCGTGATCGCGACACTCCACGACAAGCAGGCCACCCACAAGCTCTTCGCCGAGATCGGACCGCGGTATTCGACGCGTCCGGGCGGGTACCTCCGCATCCTCAAGCTCGGACCGCGCCCGGGTGACAACGCCCCGATGGCGCGTATCGAGCTGGTCTGAGCGAGGCCCGCGCCGCGCGGTCGCGCACGGTGCACCGCGGGTGGACGGTCAGCGATGACGTCGTCTGGTGGGGACCCGGAAACGCAACGACTCCAGGTCGTCGTCGCGTACGACGGGACTGACTTCCACGGCTTCGCCTACCAGCGGGAGGTCCGGACAGTCGAAGGGACGCTGAGCGAAGCGCTCGCGAAAGTCCTCCAGACAACCCCCGCCGCGCTCGGGATCGTGTGTGCCGGCCGCACGGATGCTGGAGTCCATGCTCGGGGCCAGGTTGTGAGCGTCGACGCGCCCACTGGCGCCGACCTCGTCAAGGCTCGTCGGTCGTTGAACCGGATGCTGGGACCCGAGGTCGTGGTGCGCGCCATACGAGTGGCCGAACCGGGGTTCGATGCCCGGCACAGCGCCACCGCACGGACGTATCGCTACACGATCTTCAATGGGGAGGAGCCGGACCCGTTCCTCTCGCGTCACGCCTGGTGGGTCCCCGTCAGGCTCGACGTTGCTCGGCTTCGACTCGCATCGGACCCCTTCATCGGCGAACACGACTTCGCCGCCTTCTGTCGACGAGGCGCCGAGGGAACGACCACCAGGCGGCGAGTGATGTCGTCACGCTGGCTGACCGACGATCGACCTGGGGTGCTCGTCTATGAGGTCGTGGCCAACGCGTTCTGCTGGCAGATGGTCCGTTCCATCGTCGGGACCCTCGTCGAGGCCGGAGCAGGCCGCCGACGGCCCGGCGACATCCTGCGCACCCTCCGGACGGGCGATCGCGCGGAGGCGGGCGCGGTCGCGCCCCCGCACGGCCTCTGTCTCTGGCGCGTGGACTACGAGGACTGACCGAGACAACCGGTCACAAACGAGCTGACCTCGGGCGACATCCGGGTGTCGCCCGGTGCTCCGATGAGCCGGTTCACGTCGGCGTGCGAGAGTCCGGCAGCGTCGAGCACCGAGACCTCCCCGCCTGCCGCCCGAGCGGCGTCAGCGAATGCCGTCTCGGCCGCGCGTCGGTCGGGAGCCCCTCGTACGACGACCTGGAACGCGGGCAGGTGCAATCGGTCGTCGAGGTGGAGCAGCGGTGAAGCATCGCGCAGCGTCACTTCGTCGGAGCCGAACGCGTTCTGCACGAGATTGGTCTCGGCGGATCGCTGCACGAGGTCGTAGGACGCAGTGTCGTACGAGCCGACGCAACGGATGTTTGCCACGTTCCCGCCGGCCCGAGCCACGTAGGCGGGGTCGGTCCCGACGAGCGCCACGAGGTGGGCCCCCGCAGAGTGCCCGAGCAGCGCGATCTGCTTCCCATCGCCCCCGTAACGAGCCGCATGTGACCCGAGCCAGGCGATCGCCGCGCCGACATCGTCGGCGTGGGCGGGGTGCACGGGGCGATTCGGATCGCCGATCGGCGCTGAGAGCCGGTAGTTGACGCTCACGAACAGGTATCCGAGGTCGTTGAACATCGCAGCCTTCGTGGCGGCATTGGCCCGCTTGTCGCCCACCGCCCAGCCGCCGCCGTGGACCCACACCACGATCGGGACCAGGCGGCACGGCTTCGGGCGTTCGGGGACGAAGAGGTCGAGTCGCTGGAGCTCGGAGGTGGGGTCGGTGACATAGTCGACCTCGTGCACGACCCGCGCTTCGGTGCTCGGGCAGGCCCCGTCCTTCGCCCCCGCTGAACCGTCGCTCTCGGAAGCGAGGGCAGGGCCCGCGGCGATGGAGAGTCCGATCAGTGCTGTCACGGCGACGATCACTACTCGTTGCATGCAGGGATCGTCGCGCGCGGATGTGAGCGAACGGTGAGCCGAGCGTCAGGGCCGCGTGCCGGCTCAGATCCCGCTGATCACGCCTGCCGTGGCCACGCGCTGAGCGCCGACCGTGCCAGGCTGCTCGCGATGACGGATGACGTGGGCCCCCTGCTCGCCAGCGGGCGTGACGGGGACATCTACGAGTTCGGTCCCGGGCTGGTGCTACGACGGGCCCGCGACGGGCGGAGCATCGAGGGCGAGGCGCGGATCATGGAGTACG
>JANOWV010000112.1:0-1511 GCA_031418075.1 Actinomycetes bacterium | reverse complement strand
CAACGCGTTGAGGTCCGCGCCCTGGTGGATGATGTCGATCGGGTTTCACGTCCTCATCGTCGTGATCTCGACGCTCTTCCAGTCCGACAAGCCGCCCGTCGCTGCGGCGCCCCCGATGGTGACGTCGATGGCCGCGGCTGCCGAGCCGCCCGCGGAGCCCGAGCTCCCGCCGACGCCGGAGGAGACCGAGCAGATCCACGCGTCCGACGTCGTGGCGAAGGAGCCGACGGTCAAGGACGCCGAGCTCTCCGACCACAACGAGACCGACAACGACCTCCCGACGGAAGAGTCCCTCGGCGAGGGCGGCATCTCCGACTCGCCCTTTGAGGGCCCGTCGAACAACGGCTTGATCGGCCTCGGCGGCGGCGCCGGCGGTGCGTTCAAGGGCCGTGGCGGTCACCGCAACCTGCGCGCGGGCGGCGGCGGCAAGAAGGCCGACGACGCGGTCGAAGACGCGCTGCGTTGGTTGATGGCCCACCAGTCGCCGGACGGCGGGTGGGAGTGCGAGGGGTGGCGCAAGTGGTGCGACGGCAAGCCGTCGTCCGAGGGAGAGGGCCTCGAGGGCGCGGGCAAGGCCAACTACGACGTCGGCGTGACGGGCATGGCGCTCCTCGCCTTCCTCGGCGCCGGCTACACCAACCGTTCCGAGGGCCCGTTCGGCAAGGTCGTGGGCAACGGACTCAAGTACCTGCGCAACGTCCAGGACGCCGAGGGCTGCTTCGGCAACCGCTCGACCGGCCACTACGTCTACAACCACGCGATCGCGGCCCTGGCCATGGTCGAGGCCTACGGCATGACCGGCAGCTCGATCTACAAGAGCCCGACGCAGAAGGCGCTCGACTTCATCGCGATCACGCGCAACCCCTACTTCGCGTGGCGCTACGGGGTCAAGCCGGGCGACAACGACACCTCCGTCACGGGCTGGATGATGATGGCGCTCAAGAGCGCCAAACTCATCAACGCGGCCGACGTGAAGGCCGGCAAGTCCCCCTCGCTCACCTACGACGAAGAGGCCTTCGAGGGCATCAAGGCGTGGGTCGACAAGATGACCGATCCCGACACCGGTCGCGTCGGCTACCAGCAGCGCGGCACGGGCCCCGCCCGCACCTCCGAGCTGCAGGACAAGTTCCCGGCCGACAAGTCCGAGTCGATGACCGCGGTCGCGATGCTCGCGCGCATCTTCCTCGGCGAAAACCCCAAGACCTCCGAGGTCATCAAGAAGGGCGCCGAGATCTGCGCCAAGCTCGCGCCGACCTGGAACACGCAGGACGGCTCGATCGACATGTACTACTGGTACTACGCGACGCTCGCGATGTTCCAGGTCGGCGGGTCCCCGTGGCAGAAGTGGAACAAGGCGATGGAGGGCGCGGTCTGCGACTCCCAGCGGAAGGACACCGACTACTGCATGTACAAGGGCTCGTGGGACAACATCGACCCGTGGGGCCCGGACGGCGGGCGCGTGTACAGCACGGCGGTGATGGCCCTCTGCCTCGAGGTGTACTACAGGTATG
>JANOWV010000111.1:0-2035 GCA_031418075.1 Actinomycetes bacterium | reverse complement strand
AGCATAATTTGCATACCACCCATCAGAATTTTAGCCTGAAGCATTCGATCGCCGCCTTTTATGAGCAAATGAATTCCTTTAGAATCGTTGCGAACTGCATAAATTACTTTGGTGTCATTGTCAGTTTTAAATTCACTGGATTGCCATTCTGCCACTTTCCATTCTGCAGAGGTAATTGAAGCACTTTCTTGTGCAATGGTTTTTGAAAAGTTTTGGGCAACAAGCAAAAAGGAAAAAAGTATAAAGTTGTTGAAAATCTTCATATTATTAATGTAGGTTAATTTTTAGCTTTAACAGGATTAATCGTTATTTGTTCAGTAAGAAACAAATGATCGCCGGCGGCACCGTGGCGCCCGACGCGACGACGTTCACGCTCGCGGCGGAGGTGGGATCCGAGACCTACGGCATCCTCTCCAACCTTCACCTCGCCGACGTCGCGCGCACCACGCGCTTCGAGTGCACGATCATCACGGGCGACGGCACCTTCGGGTACGCGGAGACGACGACCGTGGACATCGCGGCGATGGGCGGCACGCTCGCGCATACCGACACGAACACCTTGGTGCGCGTCGAGTAGTCCGGCTCGGACGGGCTGGTGCGTGGAAGACGGGTGGTGGACCTGCCGGGATTCGAACCCGGGACCCCCTCCATGCCATGGAGGTGCTCTGCCAGACTGAGCCACAGGCCCCGTGGGTCGCCCACGATACCAGCGGCTGTACTCGCGGCTCTCACCATCCGCCGCGCGTATCGACGCCGGGCGGTCGCAGTGCCTCTCGCTACGCTCGGTCGGGATGACAGACGACCGGGACGCGCCGATCGCCCGCTACGACGCGGCATTGGCCGGCGAGATCGAGCGGCGTTGGCAGGACGAGTGGGAGTCCCAGCACACGTTCTGGGCGCCGAACCCCGTGGGCCCATTGGCCGACGCCACCGATGTGCGCTCCGACGCAGAGACGCTCTACGTGCTCGACATGTTCCCGTATCCGAGCGGGGCCGGCCTCCACGTGGGTCATCCCCTCGGCTACATCGGCACCGACGTCTTCGCGCGCTTCCATCGGATGAACGGTCGCAACGTCCTGCACGCGCTGGGGTACGACGCCTTCGGCCTCCCTGCAGAGCAGTACGCGCTCGAGACCGGGCAGCATCCCCGCGCGGCGACCGAGGCCAACATCGCCAACATGCGCCGCCAGCTCCGAGCGCTGGGCCTTGGCCACGACCCCCGCCGGAGCGTCTCGACGACCGACGTGTCGTACTACCGCTGGACGCAATGGATCTTCCTGAAGATCTTCGGTTCCTGGTACGACGCCGATGCCGACCGGGCCCGACCGATCGAGGAGCTCGTGGCCGAGCTCGAGCGCGGCGAGCGAGCAGGCCCCGACGGTGCGGTGTGGGCCGATCTCGACGAGCTCGCCCGACGGGCGTTCGTCGACAGCCATCGGCTGGCCTACCTCGAGGACGCGCCGGTGAACTGGTGCCCCGGCCTCGGCACCGTGCTCGCCAACGAGGAGGTCACGGCCGAGGGTCGCAGCGATCGGGGCAACTTCCCGGTGTTCAAGCGGCCGCTGAAGCAATGGAAGCTGCGGATCACCGCATACACCGACCGCCTACTCGCCGACCTCGACCTCATCGACTGGCCCGAGCCGATCAAGACGATGCAGCGCAACTGGATCGGTCGGAGTACCGGTGCGTCGATCCGCTTCCCGGTCGTCGTGCACGAGGGGCTCGAGATCGAGGTGTTCACGACTCGCCCCGACACGCTCTTCGGCGCCACGTACATGGTCCTTGCCCCCGAACACGATCTTGTCGACGCGATCGTTCCGGCCGAATGGCCGACGAACGCCCCGACCGCCTGGCGTGGTTCGTTCGGTGTCGACGTGCTGCCCGCCGACGCGGTGCGCGCCTACCGGGAGTTCGCGTCCGCCAAGACCGAGTTCGAACGGCAGTCGGAAGGCCGCGAGAAGACCGGCGTGTTCGTCGGCGCGTTCGCCATGAACCCGGCGACCGGGGAGCCGATCCCGGTGTTCATCGCCGACTA
>JANOWV010000110.1:0-3289 GCA_031418075.1 Actinomycetes bacterium | reverse complement strand
TGCTCGTCGACACGGGCAAGGGCCGCGAACGGACGCGATCCGAGTTCGAGACGTTGTTCACACGCGCGGGCCTACGGGTCCGGCGCGTCACCCGAATCGCCCTCACGCATGTCTTCGAGCTCGAACCCGCGGCCCCCTAGGAGCTCGCGCCATACACGGGGTCGGGATCGGGGGCGTCGGCCATGAGCTCGCGCACCACCGGGCCGAGCTCGGATGGTTCCCACCGGTCGCCCTTGTCGCGACGGGGGCCGTGGTGCCAGCCGTCGGCGACGCTCACGACTCCACCCTCGACCTCGAACACCCGGCCGGTCACGTCGGCCGACTCGGCACTGCCGAGCCACACGACGAGCGGCGACACGTTCGCCGGATCCATCGCGTCGAACCCGCCCTCGGGCACCGCCATCATCTCGGTGAACACACCCTCGGTCATACGGGTGCGCGCCGACGGAGCGATCGCGTTCGCGGTGACGCCGTAGCGCCCCAGCTCGGCCGCCTGCACGAGGGTGAGCGCGGCGATCCCGGCCTTTGCGGCCGAGTAGGCGGCCTGGCCGACGCTTCCAAGGAGTCCGGCTCCGCTGCTGGTGTTCACGATCCGAGCGTCGACCGCCTCCCCCGCCTTCGCCCGGTCCCGCCAGTGCGCCGCAGCGTGGCGACTCGTCGCGAAGTGACCCTTGAGGTGCACCCGCACCACCGCGTCCCACTCGTCCTCATCGGCGTTCGCGAACATACGGTCGCGGACGAACCCTGCGTTGTTCACCACGACGTCCAGCGCACCGAACTCCCCGAGTGCGGTACGGACCAGGTGGCCGGCGCCGTCGAAGTCGGCGATGTCGTCGGCGTTGGCGACGGCCTCGCCGCCCGCAGCGCGGATCTCGGCCACGACCTCCTCGGCCGCGTCGCTGCGCGGCTCGGTACCGTCGAGCGCCACCCCGAGGTCGTTCACCACGACCCGGGCGCCCTCGGCCGCGAACGCGAGCGCGTGGGCGCGCCCCAACCCGCGTGCCGCTCCCGTCACGATGACCACTCGACCGTCGCAGATGCCCATGGGCCGGGTACCGTACCCGCGTGGAGTTCGGGATCACGATGTTCGCGACCGACGTGTCGATGGCCGTCCATGACCTCGCCGTGGAGGCGGAGGCCCGCGGTCTCTGCTCGCTCTACATCCCGGAGCACACGCACATCCCCACGAGTCGCCGCACCCCGGCCCCGACCGGTGGCGAGCTGGCCGAGGAGTACCGCCGCACCGTCGACCCGTTCGTCGCACTGGCTGCCGCGGCCGTGGTCACCTCCACGATCCGCCTCGGCACCGGAATCTGCGTCGTCGCACAACACGAACCGATCGTCACCGCGAAGGCGATCGCCACCCTCGACCAGCTCTCGGACGGACGCTTCGACTTCGGCATCGGCTTCGGCTGGAACCACGAGGAGATGGAGAACCACGGCATCGACGTGCCCACCCGGCGGGACCGTGTCCGTGAGCACGTGCTCGCCATGCAGGCACTCTGGACCAACGACACGGCGTCGTTCGACGGTGCGTTCGTGCAGTTCGAGGAGCTGTGGTCGTGGCCCAAGCCCGTACGGCCCGGTGGACCGCCCGTGCTGCTCGGGGGCTCGCCGGGACCGAAGCTGTTCGCGCACCTCGCCGAGTACTGCGACGCGTGGCTGCCCATCGGCGGCGCCGGGGTGAAGGACGCGCTCCCCGAGCTGCACCGAGCGTGCGAAGCAGTCGATCGCGACCCGTCCGAGATCCGACTCGTGCCCTTCGGTACGATCCCATCCCGCGAGAAGATCGAGTACTACGCGTCGATCGGCATCGAGGAGATCGTGCTCCGCGTCCCGACCGGCTCGGCCGACGTCGTGCTTCCCGTGCTCGACGAACACGCCCGGCTTCGCACCGAGTTCTCGTGAGATACCACGCCCCGCAGCGCGCCATGTTGCAGCGCGATGGCGGACGGCGGGTCGCCGCAAGCGTTGCGCTCGTGCTTTCGATGGTCGTCTCACTCGCGGGTACTCCGGCGCACGCGTCCGACACCGATCCGTGCAGCCTGCTCACGAAGCGGGAAGCGTCGAAGGTCCTGGGCGCCAAGGTCGTGAAGCTGCGGCGCGAGACCGATGCCGCCAGCTCGGTCGCGACGTGCACCTACCGGACGAAGGTCTACAAGGAAGAGCGCCTCCGCAAGTTCAAGGGCTCCTACTCCCTGGCGATCATCTGGTCACCGCTCACCGATGCCGTCCGGACGGGCATCGACGACAATCGAGCCGACCTGGATCCGATCTCCGGCGTGGGCGACGAGGCGTACGCGAGCAACGGGGACGTCTTCGCCATCGTCGGGACCGACGTGATCCAGGCGTCGGTGCTGAACTGGCAGACGGGCGTGTCGTCGCTCCGCGCTCGGGCGGAACGCGCCGTGCGGCTCGCCGTCGCGCGGCTGTCGGCGGGCTGAGACGGGCGTCCCCGATCGCGGGCCTCTCCGAGCGCGGCCCTCCCGAGCGCGGGCGTTCAGCCCAGGCGCTCGATGATCGTCACGTTGGCCTGACCGCCGCCTTCACACATCGTCTGGAGGCCGTACCGACCACCGGTGCGCTCGAGCTCGTTGAGCAGCGTGGTCATCAGCCGCACGCCGGTCGCGCCGAGCGGATGCCCGAGTGCGATCGCGCCACCGTTCACGTTGACCTTCGCGAGGTCGGCACCGGTCTCCGCCTGCCACGCCAGCACGACCGACGCGAACGCTTCGTTGATCTCGACGAGGTCGATATCGTCGAGCGACATCCCCGTCTTCTCGAGCGCGTACGCGGTAGCCGGGATCGGTGCGGTGAGCATGAAGATCGGATCGGCGCCCCGCACGGACAGGTGGTGGATGCGGGCCCGCGGCGTGACGCCGTGATCTTTCACCGCCTGCTCCGACATGACGAGCATCGCAGTGCTCGCGTCGGAGATCTGTGATGCCAACGCCGCGGTGAGCCGGCCGCCTTCCACGAGCGCCGGGAGCGACGACATCTTCTCGAGCGACGTGCCGCGGCGCGGCCCCTCGTCGGCTTCGACGCCGCGCATCGCGACGATCTCACGATCGAACCGGCCCTCCTCCTGCGCACGGATCGCCCGCTCGTGGCTCTCGAGCGCGAACGCCTCCATCGCCTCCCGTGTGATGTCCCACTTCTCCGCGATCTTCTCCGCACCGACGAACTGCGACACTTCCTGGTCGCCGTAACGCGCGACCCATCCCTCGGATCCGGAGAACGGGTCGGTGAAGCCGAACGGCTCGGCGGCGGTGAGCGCGGCGGCGATCGG